>DATHEH010000023.1:0-12455 GCA_035318685.1 Ferruginibacter sp. | reverse complement strand
AATGTGTACCGGCCAGCCAATACCCTTATTGATCCTTATTTGTTTTCCTACAGGAACGTACACTGTTATAATTACCATCTGGTTGCGGAACTTATCCGCCTTATTGATGGCGATCCCTTTATCCAGCAGAAGTATGGAATCTTTCTGCTCAACATTGAACCTGATCAGGTTTGCAAGGCCATTGGCGTCGGCCCTTGAATAACCCCTTGATGTTTTTTTCATCGTCACCTGGAAGCTGTCGTTAGACGATCTTGCGATCTCCACATAAACATTCCTTACAAAAGCTGTATCCTCATCAACTAAATTCTCGAAAGGCTCAAATCTTATCCAGTTACGTCCGTAGTATTTCTTTGTGAATGGTAAGGTTGATGATACCACCATTTTATTGGGCTGCGGATTCAGCAGGCTGACATTTTGTTCATCCAGGCTGCTCGATGCTTTAAAGTCACGGGTAACAGTTACCAGCAGCATGATCATACAAAACCATCCTATCGTCCAAAGGCTACCGAAAGTTAGGCGCAGGATCTTGCTGTTGTTCTTCATCCTGGCGATCTTCCTTATTAACCATGTTATTATAGCAATTATTGGCACTGCTATAAATAAGAACAGGGTACCCCATGCATAAAAGTTCTGCCATGATCCACGCAATACATAATCCTTAAGCGGGAAGATGCCGATGGAGAAAATTCCAAGGCCTATCAATGCCATTACGAAAGCGAAACATACGCATCCTATAATAAAGTAGGCGAATATCTTGGCGATCATTGCGATCACATTTCCCAAACCTCCGCGGCTTCGCTTACTAAAATTCTGTACATCCCCGGCCATGTTTTTTGCTGCTTCGCTTACACTACCCGCAGCTTCCTTACTAAAACTTGAAGCTTTTTTGCCAACCCCCTTCATTTCTTCCATCACTGAATTTTTGATGGAGTTCATATCAACCTTCTCGCCTTTCATTTCCAGTTTCTCAGAAGTTGTTATGGCTTCGGGTATCACTATCCAAAGGATGATATAAATGATAAGTGAAGTAGGACTGAATGTAAAGCGGATCACATCACCGAAATCCCACAATCCGCCCCAGTGGCCCCATCGTGAAAGAAAAGAAAGAAAAGGCAGCAGGAACAATACCCTTGGTATCCATGGATTGATACCAAAGTAGTTGCCTATACCGCTACACACGCCGGCGATCATTTTTTCATCCGGGTCACGGAATAATTTTCTCCTGGTGCTGCCGATCTGTACAGTAGCGCTGCTGGGTACGGCTATCCACATGATGATATAGGTTAAGAATCCCACACCGGAGAACAACAGTATCACGAAGATTATCCTGGCAATTACCACGTCTATATTAAAGTAGTTGGCAAGGCCGCTACAAACGCCACCCAATACCTTATCATTTTCATTACGGTATAATCTTTTGCTGCCTGCAGGAATGCTGGTTGCTGCAGTTGGCTGTGCCTGCGAAGCAGATGAAGATGAAGAAGCAGACTGGGTATCGTCCATTGCTTCAAAATCTTCGGGGTTACCCATACTTTTGATAACGGCTTTTACATCATCATCAGTTATACAGGTTGCTCCCTTGGTTAGTCTTTCCTGGAACAATTCACCAATGCGGCTTTCGATATCATTAATGATCTCTTCTTTGCCTTCTTCATTTGCAAAGTGCCGGTTCAGGCTTTCGGTATAATTTTTCAGCAGGTCAAATGCTGTTACTTCGATCGGAACAACACGTCCCTGGAAGTTTATATTTATTACTTGTTTCATGGCTTTAGTTTTTTGTTTCGTTAGCTGATGGTTGCCCAACAAAAATCATGGCTATACTTTTTTTATTCGGGAGTGTTGAAGTTGCTGTTAGTAGAATGTTCCTGTTCAGCATCGGTCAGTGCTTTTACCGCATTGGCCAGTTCAAACCAGGTTGTTTCAAGTTCTTTGTAAAACTCTGCCCCCTTTTCCGTGAGGGAAAAATATTTACGTGGGGGGCCGCTGTTACTTTCTTCCCAGCGATAAGTTAATAATGCCGCGTTCTTTAGTCGCGTTAGCAGGGGGTATAAGGTACCCTCCAAAATGTTCAGGTTGGCCGCCTTCATTTTATCAATGATATCTGAAGGATAGGCTTCCCCCTGCTTAATTACGGAAAGAATACAGAATTCCAGAACTCCTTTCCGCATTTGGCTGGCTGTGTTGTCTATGTTCATGGCTTCAATTTTTTAACCTCGTCAGCCCCTCTCCTGCAGGAGAAGTTTGGGACCAGGTTCTTTTCAGAAAATAAATTATTCATGGCTATACTTTTTAGAAACTGGTGTTTTTGGGTTTTGGCTGGCTACTATCGGTTTGGCCTGTCTATACCTGAATTCTCAATTTCTGACACAAAGATAATAGTATTTTAGTACTATGCAACACATAATACCATATTTTTTATAGTAGCTGGTGGTGAATATTAGTCCAAATCCGATGAAAGCTTTGACTGTATTGGATTTGCTGCTTTTAAAAAAGTTTTTTGCAGTTAAACCGCTTTTATAAGCGGCATAATTCGGGGGCTGGGTGGCTGAATTCAGGGGAGAATTTGACTTGGAAAGTATAAATCCGCCAAACCGGTATGACACACTGATCCTTAGTTTTTGACATGCTGTTAATCTTATTATAACATAAGTAAGTGCAGTAACTTAGCCGGGCTTTGCACGTCTGATTTTAAGGAGGACAATAATTATGAGACAAATTCTACACTTAGCAATTCTAATGATGATCCTTGCATCCTGCAAAACCAGCAAGAATTATTTATCCCGGCAGGACGACGACAAGACCCTGTTTGATGTGGTCAAAGCATTGAACAAACGCAGCAGCGATACCGCCGCGGTCAATGCATTGCCGGTTCTTTATACACTGGCGCAGCAAAGACATTTAAAAAAGATAAACGGCTACAGCGTTTCAAAGGAAATTACCCGCTGGGATAAGGTCATCAGCGAATATAAGATCCTGCAGGAAATGCATGATGTGATCACCGATGCAGATGTTGCCAGCCGTATAATAACACCCGTAAATTACCAGCCCACCCTTTATGATATTAAGCAACAGGCTGCAGCAGAATATTATGAACAGGCCAGTATAGCTTTTGAAAGGCCCGGGCGTGAGAACGCAAAAAGAGCTTACAACTATTTTAAAAAGACAGATGTGCTTGTGGCTGATTATAAAGACGCAAAACAAAAAATGGATGAGGCCTACCAGAATGCCATTGTGAATGTGCAGGTAAACCCGGTGATCGATAATTCCTTCTTCTTTAATACTGGCTGGGGAAATTATGGATATAATTACAGCAACGAATATTTTCAGCAAACACTGGTGAGGGAGCTGGGCGGTAAGAACAGCAGCAGGTACGCTGCAAAGTTCTATACCGAATGGGAAGCAAGGCGTGATAATATACAGCCGGATATGGTGGTAGACCTTATTTTAAAGAACATACAGATACATCCTAACTCTCCTTACCGTTACACAAGGAATGCAAGCAGGCAGGTGGAAAAGGGCAGGGATACTTCCGGCAAAGTAATTTACGAGACCGTATACGCCACTGTTCATATCACCAGGCAAACTTATTCCGGCTTTGCGGAGATGGGGATCGATATAACAGACGTTAATGCAAAAAGAAATCTAAGCAGCAATACCTTCCGCGAACATTATAGCCGCCAGGAGGAACATGGATCCTATAACGGCGACAGCCGTGCACTAAGCAGCAATGACTGGACGATAGTGAATAACAGTAATTTTCATGAGCCATCCAAAGAAGAGATATTGAACGACCTGTACAGGAAGATCTACCCGCAGGTGAAGAACAGGATCATTTATGCGGTGGATTGGTAGCAAAGAGGTCTTAGCAAAGAGAGAAAAGGAGAAAAAGAGATGAAGGGGATAACAAGCTCTTCTCTTTTTCTCCTTTTCTCTCTTTATGCTCTTAGATAAAGATCCGATACGCCACCCAGCTCATCACATATGCCAGCGCCGTCATGTACACAAATTGAATGACCGGCCACTTCCAGCTTTTGGTTTCTCTTTTTACAATGGCAAGTGTACTCATACACTGCATAGCTAAAACATAAAATATCAGCAGGGATATGCCGGTGGCCAGGTTATATACTTTGGTGCCGTCGGGCCGCACCGCCATTGCCATTTTTTGTCTTAAGGTACTGCTGTTGGTGTTATCATCTTCACCTACACTATAAAGTGTTGCCATTGTTCCAACAAAAACTTCTCTTGCCGCAAAAGAAGTTATTAAAGCAATGCCTATTTTCCAGTCATAACCCAATGGCCTTATTGCCGGTTCAATAGCTTTACCCAGGGTGCCGGCAAAAGAACTTTGCAACAATTCTGTTTTGCGTTGTTTATTCAGTTCATCTGCCTGCTGAGGATTTGCCTGTAGCAATTGTTCGTACTTAGCCGAAACAGCAGCCATTTTTTTCCTGGGCCCGTAAGTACTCAATCCCCACAACAATAAGCTTATCATCATGATCACCTTTCCTGCATCAAACACAAAGATCTTCGCCTTCTCCACCATTGTTGTAAGAGCATTCTTCCACCTGGGTGCCCGGTAGGTGGGCAATTCTAAAATAAAGAAACTTCGCTCAGTGCTTTTAATAAACCACTTCATTACCCATGCAACGATCAATGCCATTACAGTACCTAACAAATACAATCCCATCATCACCAGCCCCTGCAAACTTAAAAATCCAAAATATAACTCAGAAGGAATCACCAGCGCAATTAAAATGGTATACACCGGCAGCCTTGCACTGCAGCTCATCAATGGTGTTACCATAATGGTAAGCAGCCTTTCTTTCCGGTTCTCAATATTTCTTGCACTCATGATGGCCGGCACAGCACACGCAAACCCGCTGATCATCGGCATTACACTCTTGCCGTTCAATCCAACCTTCCGCATCAGCTTATCTGTAAGAAAACTGATACGTGCCATATAGCCTGTATCCTCTAAAAGCGTTATCAATCCAAATAATATCATTATTTGAGGCACAAAGATGAGGATACCGCTAAGCCCCGCCACAACGCCATTGATGAGCAGGTCGCTCCACCATGTTTCCGGCAAACTGCTGCCTAACCATCCTCCCAATTCTCCAAACACCCACTCTATCGCATCCATTGGATATTTTGCCACCCAAAAAACGCTTTGGAAAAGAAGGAATAAAACCGTCATTAAAATAATATAGCCCCAGCGCCGGTGCAGTAAAACATCATCCAGCTTTTCATTGAACAGCGCCTTCTGCAAAGGGTCACTCTCCACAACAGTTTGCTGCATGATGTGCTTGATGCGACCGTATCGCTGCATTATTTCTTCGGCCTGTGTTTTTGTGGGATTGAATTTATTATTTGCCTCAATTATCTCAATGGTATCCTGCATATCATCCTCCAGCACAAAATGCTCGTGGTTGATGAGATAATGAATAGCGGTATAATTGCTGATGCCGGGATAATGCATCTTAACCTGCTCTATGGCTTTTTCGGCCAATGCATTATTATCAATAAAATCGCGGGCAGGCGGGTGATATAAATTTTCGGCAGACTGTTCAATTACTTTTTTTAACTGCTCCAGTCCCTTGCTTTTTCGTGGATTGATGGGTACAATAGGCACACCCAGTTCTCTTTCCAGCCCGGGTATGTCGATCTGTGTTCCTTTGTGTTTGGCAAGGTCCATCATGGTAAGCGCCACCACCACGGGGATGTTCAGGTCAATGATCTGCGAACAGAATAATAAGTTGCGCTTGAGGTTACTGGCATCGGCCACCAGCAGCACCATGTCTGGCTTTATGGTCTTATCCTGGTTAAGCAACACCCGGTAAGCCACCCACTCATCCGACCTTTTTGGATAAAGGCTATAGGAACCCGGGAGGTCAATAATAGTAGCATCCAGCCCGGCAGCAATATGGCTATAGCCGGTCTTCTTATCTACGGTCACCCCGGGGAAATTACCTACCTGCTGGTTCAAACCGGTCAGGTAATTGAAAAGGGAGCTTTTCCCGCTGTTGGGATTACCCACTAACGCTATGTTTATTTTTTTTGCCACACTAAGGATGACTGCAAAAATAACAGTAAAGCCCATCACTCATTTACGAATTTAAGAAAGATGGATACCGGCACCATGCCCCGGTTCTGCCGTCATATAAATTTTACATTTCATTTACTCATTTAGTCCTTCCCTAAGTTACCTTTGTTGTTCTTTATAAAACATCACTACTCGATATGAAACATTTTCTCTGGCTGTCTTTACTTATTGCCTTTTCAGCTTCAGCTCAAAAAACAAAAAAAGCAGATATAAAAGCAGATAAATTGGTGGTTGAGTCCCTTCAAACACATATTGGTTATTTGGCAGATGACAAGCTGGAAGGCAGGAGAACCGGAAGCCCGGGAGAAAAACTGGCGTATGAATACATAAGTAAACAATTTGCTGCCGGCGGTTTAGCAGCAAAGGGCGATAACGGAACATACATCCAGCAATTCGAAGTGAACGAGGGTAAACAAATAGATCCTTCCACGCAACTCATAATAAATAACAATCAGCTGGTATTAGAAAAAGATTATTTTCCTTTTATCTTCAGCGCCAATGCAGGATCAGAATCTTCAGCTGCTATTGCACTGCCGGAAAGCGGAACGGTTTGGTTCTGGGACCTCAAAGAAACCCTGGAAGAAAATAAAGCTAACCCCCATTTTGATCTTGCAGATGCCATTAATAAAAAAATAAACAAGATTGCAGGTAAGGGTGCAACAGGATTGCTTATTTATAACAGCTCTTCGATAAAAGATGAATTAAAATTTGAGCCGAAAGCAAAAGCGGAAATAGCAAAGATCCCTGTTTTGTACATCAGCAAAGAAACAAAGGAAAAATATTTAAAGGATGAGACCTCCCCGGTAAGCATAAATATGGTTGTTGCGATAAGCGAGAAAAAAAGAAAAGGACATAATGTGATAGGGTATATAGATAATGGCGCTGCCCATACTGTTATACTTGGCGCACACTACGATCACCTGGGTTATGGTGAAGACCACAACTCTTTATTTACAGGAGGCACACCCCAGGTCCATAATGGTGCTGATGACAATGCAAGCGGCTCGGCTGCACTTATTGAGTTGGGTAAGATGATAAAAAAGTCGAAGTTAAAAAACAACAACTATCTCTTCATTGCATTCTCGGGTGAAGAACTGGGTTTATTTGGCAGTAAGTATTTTACCGAAAATCCAACCATCGACCTCAGCAAGGCAAACTACATGATCAATATGGATATGGTAGGGAGGCTTAATGACAGTACGCATGGGTTAAGTATTGGTGGTTACGGCACATCGCCTGTATGGGGACAACAACTTGCTGTAAATGACAAATTTTTGAAAATAAAATTCGACAGCAGTGGCACAGGCCCAAGCGACCATACTTCTTTTTACCGGAAAGACATTCCCGTTTTATTCTTCTTTACCGGAACGCATGGTGATTACCACAAGCCATCAGACGATGCTGCAAAGGTTAATTACGACGGCGAACTACAGGTAATAAAATACATCTATAATGTAATAGATGGCACCAATAAGAAAGGGAAATTAAGTTTTAGTAAAACAAGGGAAGCACAGGCGCAGGGAACAAGAAGCTTTAAAGTGAGCCTGGGTATCATGCCTGATTATACTTACAGCGGCACAGGCGTAAGGGCTGATGGCGTAAGTGAAGGAAAACTTGCACAAAAAGTTGGGATCAAAGCGGGGGATGTGATCATGCAGATAGGAGATCATAAGGTCAGTGATGTACAGGGCTATATGCAGGTGCTGGGGAAATTCAACAAAGGAGAAGCGACAAAAGTAAAAGTGACCAGGGGAAAAGAAGACCTGGTATTTGATATTGTTTTTTAATTGCATTCTATAAATGGCAACAGGTCAAAAATTAAAAATTGACAATGAAGCGCTGGCTGAAGAATTCTTTGAAGATTCTTTGCTGTTGGGCATTGTTGCCCCGCTTAAGGATTACCAGTTCAGCTGGCAGCTGAACCAGTTGCTGGGTTTTAATTTCAGGGTGAACAATGATATAGAGATACAGCTTACCAAAAAGCAGCGCAGGTATTTTTTCTCTATTTATGAATACGCGATACCCGCTATTTCACTCGCTCATTATTTATACAATAACCAGTTCGATGGGGAATACCTGTTACCCGAGTTCAAGCACCTGGATTTTTTGTGGCTGATAAAAGGTGATACTGTTGCGCCGGAAGAAATAACATTGCTGATGCAATCCATCAGGTCTTTACCCGGCGTTCAACTGGTTACCGAAATGACGAATGAGAAAATAAAACACAAGCAGCACCTGATATTTTAATTAAAAATTAAAAATGAAGAATGAAGAATTCTTTCAGGTTACAGAGACGCTTCAGGTGCGCAGAGTACAATATTCAAGGAAATTATTAATTCTTAATTCTTAATTGATCTTTATGTGGAAAGAAGAAAAAAATACCCTCTATAAAAAATTCGAATTCAAGAATTTTTCAGAAGCCTTTGCATTTATGACAAGGGTTGCCATTGAGGCAGAGAAGATGGATCATCACCCGCTCTGGACAAACGTTTATAATAAAGTTGAGATCTGGCTGAATACCCATGATGCGGGGGATATTGTGACCGAGAAGGATCGGATGCTCTCGGGGAAAATAGATAAGCTGGTGCCGGGAATTAGTGACGGTAATTAAAAATTAAAAATGAAGAATTAAAAATTCCTTCCCGGGAAGAGCATCTAGTTAACTTGCGCAGTATAGCACCTATAATTCTTAATTCTTAATTAGTTCTTATCTCTTTCAGCGCAATGTAAAAGCCATTACGCATCCTGAGGATGATCGGGAGTTTAAAAGAGTTATAAAAACTAAAGAAGTCTTCGCTTCCGGTTTGGTTTCCCTCTTTGTTAAGTTCTTTCGCCACCTCTTCCTCGATCCTTTCCTTTTCCCCGTTGACCAGGATACTAAATTCATTTGTGCCTGCGTTAGTCCCCATTTTTCTTTCTGCCTCGCCTGTATTCATTTTTATCATTGCGCCTTCTTTACCCAGCGCCCGAAAAGTATTTTTGCTTAGCCACACACTGATAGAATTATCATCTAATGTCTTTTCCCCCGGCTTAAAATAGTTATACATCGTGTTGGCAGAGATCATGGCCTGTTGCGTATGCGTTATGCTGCCTTTTGACCCGTTAGTCATTTCCCAATCGAATACCAGTGCCGGTAGTAACGCTTTCACCGTAACGATAAAATCATATTTCTCCTCATTTGCTTCAACAGCATAGATCAGTTTTGTTCCCGGCTTTACCAGGCTTTGTAGGTTTACCTGCGCAAAAGAGAAGACAGAGACGAATAACAACACGTGCAGGAGAAATGCTTTTTTCATAACAGGGGTTTTGTAGTACAAGGATACAAAAAGGATTTGATGATTTTACAACTTGATGATTTGATAATTTGGTGATTTGATGATGGAAAAGCCTCTGTGCTCTTTGTGTAAGATCTTAGTGTACTCTGTGGTAAATCCATGGATGCCTGTTTATCGAAGCGAAGGTTTTTACCACGGAGAACACGGAGATGGGCACAAAGAACACAGAGAGAGCTTCGGTTATTCCTAAATTTTTACGATTATTCTCTTTTCCTCCATCGGGATAAATTTACCAACCGGTTCTGCAAAAAATTCCAGGTCATTTTCCCTTAGCAAAGCTTTTACCGCTTCAACCGAATTTTCATTGACAGATATCAACAGGCCCCCGTTTGTTTGCGGGTCGGGTAAGAGGTTGAATGCTTCCATTACATTTACTCTCTTTTCAAATTTTACTTTATCGCTGTAACTGTTCCAGTTCCTGTAAGTGGCGTCGGGTACAATACGTTGACTTAGGTATTCTCTTGCGCCATCGATCACCGGTAATGCTGAATAATTTATTTCTGCCGACAACCCGCTGCCTTCTGCCATTTCGATCAGGTGGCCGAGCAATCCAAAGCCCGTTACATCGGTCATGGCATTAACGCCGCTGATCTTTCCCAGCGCTTCACCAATCTTATTTAACTGTGTCATCTGCTTTATCATCACCGGCAAATGCGCTTCTTTAAGCAAGCCTCTTTTTTGTGCAGTAGATAGGATGCCCACGCCTAGCGGCTTGGTTATAAAAATTGCATCTCCTGCTTTAGCGGTATCATTTTTTTTCAGGTGCTTAATATCAACGAGACCGCTCACCGATAAACCAAAGATGGGTTCGGTGGAATCGATGCTATGCCCGCCGGCTAAAGGAATGCCTGCTCCTTCACATATTTTCCTGCTTCCTTCCAAAACCTGTTGTGCCAGTGCAGCCGGTAATTTGTCAACAGGCCAACCTAAAATGGCGATGGCTAAAATGGGTTTGCCGCCCATGGCATACACATCACTGATGGCATTTGCACTTGCGATCCTGCCAAAATCAAATGCATCATCAACGATCGGCATAAAAAAATCGGTGGTGGAAATTAACGCGGTACCGTTACCAAGGTCATACACAGCCGCATCATCTTTGCTGCTGTTTCCTACAAGAAGATCTTTATTGATGGGGGAAAGGCTGTTGCTTTTTAATATCTCATCCAAAACCTTTGGTGCGATCTTGCATCCGCATCCTGCGCCATGAGAATATTGCGTGAGTTTTATAGCCCCCTCTAACGAACTATGTTCCTTCCCTTCGCTTTGCTCGGGAACCCCCGGAGGGGAGACTTGAAGACCCTGAGAATTTGAATCGTTTCTATTCATTTGATGGCTGTTTTTTGCTTCGCTAAGGTCTTTGCTTATCCTCCCCACGGGGGGAGTTAGAGGGGGCGTTTCCTCCTGAACATAATTGCAGAGCTTTTCTTCATATCGCCACTGAACCTGATCTCGTAGCGGTCTGTTCCGTCATATACGATCAGCAGGCCGGTATTGGGAGGGAGGCTGCCCAGGGTTTCGGCATACATCACGATCTGGATGCTGTCTTCAATATCCCTGGTATAAATGGTTTTACGTACCGCATTTGTGCTTAATCCAACCCTCGGCATGATGAGTTTTCCATTCATCAACACACTTACAGTATCACCATCCACTTCACCGTTATCATACAGGGTAATGACCAAACTATCAGTTTTGAAATAAAGTGCCGATATCGTTTCAATGGTCCGCTTATCAGCATCTATCGCCGAAGCAAGCGCAATGGCCGCAGGGATCTTTTCTTCTATGGGTTTTGCAATAACGGTTTCGGGTGCTTTGGCTTTTTCTGCTACAGGAGCAGCCTTTACTTCTGGTTTTTCAACCGGTGGCGCCTTAACGACCGGTTTCTCTGTAACAGGCTTTTCTTTTACAACAGCTGGTGCTTTAACAACAGGTTTTTCCGATACCGGAACCGTCTTCACTTCAGGCTTTGTTACGGGTGGCGCTTTAACCACCGGTTTTTCTTCAACCGGCTGTTCCTTTATTGGTGCTGTTTTAGCAACCGGCTGTTCAGTAACGGGAGTTGGTTTTACTTCAGTTTTTGTTCCGGCTATGTTCACAGACTCTACGAAAGAAAGTTCTTCAGCCAGGCCCAGTTCCTGCAGGTGAGGTATCAATGCCGACTGGCGAAAATCGCTTTTTCTTTCCACATGAATATAGCCCGTGGCCGATGCATATTGCTTGGTGCGGTTGGTACTGAATAAACCTGCCAGTATCATTACATCACCCTTCATTTCAAAATTAAGTACGGTTAGCTGGCGTACTCCCTTCGGCCTTGCCTCGGGATAATTGTTGGCGATCATTTCTACGTCCTCAACAATTAACTTATCATCATCTCTTTTAAATTTTATTTTTTTTACGACATGGTATTCTTTATTCTCGAAAATAAAATAAGTATGAGAAAAGCCTTTTAATTTTCCTTTTCTCTCACTGATGGCGATCTCGTATTTATAGTTCAACTGCGTAGTGTCATTATACATATACCCCTTCCAAAGGCCTGTAAGGTCCTGCTCCTGTGCAAAGACATGCGGAGGAAAAAATAATATACAGCAAATGATCAGGAAACGGCTACAGGTTTGCATGACAGGAGTTTTTCAGTATTGATTTGAGTATCAACGCCCAAACAGGGTATTTTATTTAATAAAGAAGAAAGATTTTCCCTGTTTTCCAGGCCCTTGCTATACCATTTGTCGTAATAATTGAGCAGGATACGAAAGGACTCCCTGTATTTGCCTTCTTCCAGGTAGGCAATCGCCTCTTTTGTTGCGAGCCCGCCCAGGCGTTTTTGAATGCGGAGTATGGCTTCAGCCAGCATATCTTTTTCAAATTTTCCGTATTCTTCCGTTATATATTCAAGCCTTTTTGCAAAGGGGATATCTAAAAAATAAACCGGTGACCTGCGCATGGTATTCCATAGCGGCATAGGTATTTGAAGGTTGCCAATCCGCTGGGATTCATCCTCAAGGTAGATACCCCCT
>DATHEH010000022.1:0-5262 GCA_035318685.1 Ferruginibacter sp. | reverse complement strand
TGTGCCTGCACGCTTCGCTATCATAAAACAGTTCCTCGCCTCCAACCGTAATGCCATACTCATCTTACCCGAAACGGCTAAAAATTCTCCCGATAGCTATGGCGGTAAGCTTGAGCAAAAAGATACTTTTAAAAAATTGTTACAGGATGTGCTGGATAAACTGGAGAATGAAAACGTGATCAGTAAAAGTACAACGCCGGGAAATGTAGTGCTGTCAGGCCATAGCGGCGCCTTCCGCGTAATGGCACATATATTATTGCATGGCGGGGTTGAAGTAAAAGAAGCATTTTTATTTGACGGCCTCTATAGCCAGGTTGATAAATTCAACAGCTGGATAAAAGCAGATACATCGCACCGTTTCATTAATATCTATACCAACAAAGGAGGCGGAACGGATGAAGTGTCTGCCCAAATGATGAACCTGCTTCTTGAAAAAAATATAGCTTTTATTAACCCTGAAGAAAAATTAGTTGATGGCCCAATGATAAAAGCTAACCAGGTGATCTTTATTCATAGCCTTAAGGAACATAACGATGTCATTCACCGGCCCGATCATAATTTCCGGCTTTATCTTGAGAACAGCCCTGTACTAAAGGCGCTGTTCTGATACATTCTCGTAACATCTTTTTAACAAGCAGGCTATTGATTTTAATATTATGAACGAATATCTTGGTACTTCAAGGCCTCCAAACATCTTTGAACCTCAAACTCTTTTATGTACGCATTCCTGTTTGCCCTGTCACTTCTTTCTTTTTTCAATGCAGATGAAAAACCAAATACCATCACAGCGGAAGAAGTACTTAAAAAGACATCCGAAAACTTAAATAAGTACACAACGATCAGCTATACACATGAAAGAGATTATTTTACCGGCGACAAACATTATTTTCTTAAAGGCAAAAATTATTTTGACTTCGATTCGCCTGATTCGGTAGTTCAGTTAAAATATCATGTCGTAACAGGGAATTATGAATATTTTTTTAATGGCGCTGAAAGTTTTGGTATCGACAAAAAAGAAAAGTCGCTGACAATAAACTACAAGCCTAAGCACTACGACATGGAAGGTGGAAGTTTTTTTTACAATTCCCTCATCTCACTAAGGAGAACACTGCCACTGATCATTGAAGACAAAAGTATTAATAAGAAACTTTCAGATACTGTTATATATAATAACGCTTACCACCTGGTGAGTTTTTCCCTGCACAAAAAAGGCTTCGCCAGCTTTGGTGGCTTTTCCCCCTGTACAGAAGACAGGACCTTTAGCTTTCGCCTGGTAGTGGATAAAAACAGCTTCCTGCCGTATATGCTTTTTCAAAGCAATAATGCAGACGAGCATACCAGTAAAATAACATACTCAGCCATTGAGCCGGGCATAAGGCCGGAGGGAAAAAACTGGTATTTCTCAACGTATCTTCCCGAATATAAAATTGCTGCTGATAAAAATGATATTGTTCCTTTGCCCGTTGGCTTTGAAGCTCCCGGTTTTGAATTGCCGCTTTTTGCAACAGGTAAAATGATCAACGCCAAAGAATATAAGAATAAGGTGGTACTGGTCGAATTCTGGATAAGGAACTGCGGGCCATGCATTGAATCTGTTCCGCAACTAAATAAATTATCAGCAAAATACAGGCAGAAGGATGTGGAGGTGCTGGCAATTAATCCACATGATGAAAGGCCTACTGTCGCATACTTTATAAACAAATACAAACCCACCTACCCCATTGCCTATAATGGCGAAAATATCTCCCGCACTTTCGGTGTTTCTGCATTCCCTACAGTTTTTATTTTAAATAAAAAAGGCAATATCATTTATTCAGGCGGGTTTGATCATGATGCCATTGTTAGGACAATTGAAAAAGCAATAAAGTAGTTTTTTAACCACATAGAAGCATAGGCACATAGAAGTGTGAGAGGTTTTTACTTATGTTCCCTGTGATCCTATGTGGTTCAATATGCTTAACTTACTATATACATGTCACTTAACCTTACAACATGCAGCTAAAACAATTTTCCGCAAAAACAATTTGCAGGTCTATCTTATTCTTCCTGTTTACCTGTTGTCTCTGACGAGGATGCCTTGCTTTTAAGTTTTCAATTTATTTTATATGAACCAACACATTGCCCATATCGCCTTAGTAGTAAACAACTACGACGAAGCCATAAAATTCTACACCGAAAAATTAAATTTCATTTTAATCGAAGATACCAGGCTGAGTGAAACGAAGCGTTGGGTGATGGTTGCGCCAAATGGTAAAGGACAGTGTTGCTTATTACTGGCACAGGCCGCCTCTGAAAAACAAAAAAGCCATGTGGGTAATCAAACAGGCGGAAGGGTTTTCTTATTTCTATACACCGATGATTTTTGGCGGGATTACAATGACATGCTTGAAAAGAAAATAAATTTTGTGAGGCCACCGGCCAATGAGCCCTACGGGACCGTGGCTGTTTTTGAAGACCTCTATGGTAATTTATGGGACCTGGTAGAGCCGACTCCTGCGAAACTTAACCGGTAACAATTTCATAACAATGATTACTGGGCATAACAGGATTTTTTCTTAAAAGCCTGTATTGGCAGGCATTCCCATCATTTTTTTACTGTTGGATGATACAAAAGACGCCGCATGTTGGTTTGCAACTCCATTAACCCGGGAGTATTTTTACATCATCAAAGCAATTGGTAATCCGTTCAATTGCCCGTACCGCGGAAATTTTCCGCCACATTTTTAACTTTTACCTGCTGTTTGTAAGCATCCCGATTGTTTTTCTATACGTTTTTTGTAATCCGTTTTATTCACTTTAAAAACAAACTTTTATGAAACACACAAAAAGGGTCAGTTTAATCGCCTTGTTTACGTTACTGTCATTTTCTTATGCATGCGCTTTCGGCATCAGTGACAGCATTACCCCGTTGCCGGTGGAATTAAAATATGCCGGTCATTTTAACAGCCAGCCATTGCTGCAGTTAAATGTTACGGGCTCAGCGCTTGAAAATGAATTCAGCATTTCCATCACAGATGAAACAGGTTTTGTATTGTACAGCGTAGTTGCAAAAGGAGAAAAGATATCGAAGCAATTCCTGTTGAACAGGGACGACCTTGGTGATGCCGTCTTGAATTTTGAGATCAGCAGCAGGAAGACAGGAAAAAGCGTAGTGTTCAAAGTTACGCCGCAGGTAAAGCTAACTGAAGAAATGAATGTTGTCAGGTTGTAAAATAAAAGAACGATCCGGTAAATAACATTGGCAAAGTTTTGAACTTTGCCAATGTTTAAATATATAAAACAATTAAAGATCTTACGGGAAGATACCGAGTTCTGCATAGCTGTTCGCCACTTTATTGATGGCATTTACATAAGCAGCGGTACGCATATCCGGTATGGAAGGATTGTCCTTCCATATCTGCATGATCTCCCTGGTAGCGCTAATCATGGTCTCTTCCAGGCCGCTATGTACCAGGTCCTGTTCTTCAGGCCCGTGCATGATGAACTTGCGCTCAACATCGTTTACTTTTTTACCGCTCAATTCTTCTATCTGTCCAAGTATATGCGTGTTAAGGTTCTCTGTAAATCTTTTTTCCATACGGCCATAACGCACGTGGCTTAAATTCTTCAGCCACTCAAAATAACTTACAGTTACACCACCTGCATTCAAATACATATCAGGTACACACAAAATCCCTCTTTGTGTGAATATTTCATCTGCCTCGGGTGTACAAGGGCCGTTGGCAGCCTCGCCAATGATCTTTGCTTTTATCCTTGGTGCATTGTCGCCATTGATAACATTTTCGAGCGCAGCCGGAATTAAGATATCACATTCCAGTTCCAGTGCGTCTGTATTTTTAGCCAGGTTGGTTGAACCCGGGAAATTCAAAATAGATCCTGTCTTTTTCCTGTGCTGGAAAACCTCTTCTTCATTGAGTCCTTTGGCGTTAAAGATAGCGCCTTCGTACTCTGCAATTCCAACTACCAGTGCACCATGCTCACGGAAGAATTTAGCGCAATAATATCCTACATTACCCATACCCTGTACAACTATGGTCTTTCCCTGAATACCAACAGGCAGTCCCTGCTTCTTCATTACATCTTCCATATTACATACTTCACGTATGCCGAAGAAAACACCAAGACCTGTTGCTTCTGTGCGTCCGCGAACACCACCCTGTGTTACGGGCTTACCGGTTACGCAACCCGCGGCATCTATCTCTCCGGGCTTCAGTGAAGCATAGGTATCAACGATCCATGCCATCTCTCTTGCACCTGTACCGTAATCAGGAGCTGGTACATCAATACCAGGACCGATGAAATTTTTCTTTACCAATTCCGAAGTGTAACGTCGTGTGATCTTTTCAAGTTCATACTCACTGTATTTCTTGGGGTTTATTTTTATACCCCCTTTACCTCCGCCAAATGGTACGTTCACGATAGCACACTTATAGGTCATCAAACTTGCCAATGCCATAACTTCATCCTGGTTCACTTCATCACTGAAACGGATACCACCCTTGCAAGGCGCTTTATGATGACTATGTTGTACCCGATAGGCCTCGATGACCTCGATACTGCCATCGTCACGCTTTACCGGGAAACGCATCTGGTAAACACTGTTACATGCTTTTATCTGTTCCAGTATCCCCAAATCCCAATGGGTAAATTTGGCGGCTTTGTCGAAGCTTCTTTCCACGCTCTGGAAAAAGCTATATGGCTGGTGAGCACTCATAAAATTGATTTTATTTTAGCAATCGTTATTTGAAAAGTTAATTGTTCATAGTTAATGGATCATGAATCAATAGCATCAACTTACTATATATACCTTATATACTTTTATTCGCTTTATTTTCCTCAATCCTTCCCCTTCTCCAACCTGCTCACTTTCCTGTCCACCATAAAAACATAAATGAATAACCCTATCAAAATAGTTAAACACACAGCTACCACCACATATATCTTTCCGTTGCTCCTCATGGTATCCGCCATCTCAGCTTTCTCCTGGGCATAAGAAAATACACCCGGCATCAAACAGAAAACAGTAAACAGTAAACGGTAAATTGAACTATTCATTTATCAATGATTTATCTTTTATTAATTGCAATCTAATTTTCAATGTTGCGATCCACACAGCAAGCAGGGTCCAGCCGATAATGGCCGGGTAAAACACCATACGCAGGCGGCTGTCGATATCATTAAAATTCAAAGCCGGGTTACCACTATCGCTGCCGGGGGCACCGGGATGCAAGCTCCCCACCAGTCTTGGGATTATCCAGATGC
>DATHEH010000021.1:0-2339 GCA_035318685.1 Ferruginibacter sp. | reverse complement strand
ATTTTTTGTGATATAAAACCTTCCGCATACTTCACACCGATCATTTTTCCAAACCACTTATGCCGGTAAACAACACTGTCTAAAAAATCAGGTGTTGAAATATATGTTTCCGGTTCATTTGTTTCCGCACTATAGAACTGCGTTTTGTATGCTTTTATTGCCTCGATCTTTTGCTCAAATACCGCGGATATATCTACTACGAAACTTGGCTGCAAAAACCGGTCCTGAATATAGTGTAAAACATATTTGGGTCTCCAGGGCAATTGTGTTGAACTATCCAGTACTGTTTCTATCTTCATGAGGCCTGAAAGAAAGGCAGCATCTTCGATCAGCCTGGCAGAACGCCCATGATCCGGGTGCCTGTCTGCCGGCGCATTACACAAAATGATCTCGGGTTGGTAGGTTCTTAATGCCGATATTACTTTACGCTGGTGTGCTTCGTCGTTTTGAAAGAAACCATCTGCCATTCCGAGGTTATCCCTTATTTCCACCCCCAGTATCTTCGCTGCAGCTGCTGCTTCAGCCTTCCTCGTTTCGGCTGTTCCACGTGTACCTAATTCCCCACCTGTAAGATCTATGATACCCGTCTTTTTACCATTATTTTTTTCCACGAGTAAAACACCTGCACAACTCAATTCAACATCATCGGGGTGAACACCAAAAGCGATTATATCTAACTTCATTCCAGCTTAAAAATTTCTGGCTGCAAGGTAACATATTTGAGCCATTACATATGTAGTAAAGCAATGACAAAACAGCCAATTGCAGGGTTATTAACAATTATCAAATAAAAGTGAAGAAATTCCGGGTTGTAGCTGTCAATTGCGGGAGAATTAGAGGGGTATCTTAACAAACAATTACATCTGCTTTGCCAGATACCTGTTGTAAGGGTAGCCGTACATCCTGCACACTTCATGCACGAAGGTCTCGATCTCCTTATCATCGCCCGTTGCGTTATAAGGTTGTTTTAAACTGCTGCTGAAGAAAAAAGCAACGGTCTGGTAAAAACGAGCCGTAAGCCCGCCCTTGTATTCTTTGATGATCTCGTAGCAGTTATTGCCGGTTTCCCGGTTTATCAGTTTCATCAATACCTTGCCCTGGTAAACCGAGAGGTTGGTAAGGGGATCAGTGAATTCTTTTTTCAACTCCTTTTCCCTTGATTTTATATAGTCTTTTCTTGCCGTCTCGTCTTTTATACCTGTCAATTTCGAATTGATATCATTCATGACCATCCCGGCCCTGATGGCATAGGGATAGGTTACGTAAACGGCATTTCTTAATCTTGTCCATTTGGCTATCGCAGCCTTTTGTGCTGCGGTAAGACGGGATGGAAAATCAACATTGGAAAGTGTCTTTGCCTCCATAGTATCACCATTGTAGATCACAACTGAAACAATAATGGTATCATTAACGCCCGTTTGTGCACGCAAGGCCATGCTGATGATCATAAAGACAAAAAGCAGGGTACTTCCTTTAAATAAGAGGCTTTTTAGCAGGCGCATGCGGTAAAATTACAGATTCAAGACCATTAGTAGCACATTATAGATGCTTAAAGTAACCATAAAATTTATGGTAGTATTGTGTTATTTGCTGAAAGAATGCGGAAAAAAGGCCGAAATGGGTCTTAATTCGCAAAAAGGAACATATAGAAAAGTCCTGCACCTGCCAATATTAAAGCAAGCGCAGCATACAGGGTAGAAAGCCTGGCCCTTTTTATAGCACTCATAACTAGCCCCATCGCCATGATGATAAGGCCGAGCCATACCAGGTTAATATAGGGGAATACATAAGCCTTCAGGGTAACGTATTCAATGAACTTTTCCGATTCCTTGATACCGACCTTAATTTTTTTACCCTCGGTAACACCTGCGAATTTCAAATAAAGATTCTGCGCATAAACTGTATCATCAACCTGGTTCACACCAAACTCGTCGATCTGTATCAAAGGCATGGCTTTGTAGTGCATGCTGTCTTTGCTGATGAGTGTGATATCTGCCATCAAAGCAGCATCCGTAGGTTTAAAATGATATTTTTCGTTGTGTGGATTCTTTACAACATCGTTCAATATTAAAATACCGTTACTGTAAAATGCCGTATCGCCAATGGCCATTTCTTTTACCTTGAATTGTGCCGTGTCTGTTTGCTCTTCATTATTTATGGCATAAGAGATATACGTGAACACGTCTTTACTGATATAAGCCTTGGTATCAGGGTTACTGCTCATGTTGTTATCCTTCATGATATACACGTCGGGCCATAGGGTAAATTCCTCTGTTATTTTTTTAGCTGCATCTTTTCTTTGAAAGCGGAGTTCATAAAAACGCCTGCCCTTTTCAGTT
>DATHEH010000020.1:0-3507 GCA_035318685.1 Ferruginibacter sp. | reverse complement strand
CAATTAAAATAGGGTTGGACCATTCTTCGTGGAACAGCTGTTTGCAGAATTTGTAGGGCAGCATGATGCAATTGTCATAATTCCACCCGATAAAATTTGTTCCTTCTTTTTTGATCACGCCAACGATCGTTGCTTTTTTACCTTTTACCTCGATCTGTTTGCCCAATGCTCTTTCGGTGCTGCCAAATAAGGTTTCTGCATTTATAAAACCGATCAAACAAACATGCGAGCCAGCGTCAAATTCACTGCTGGAAAAAAAACGACCCTGGTCAAAACCCAGGGGCTGGATAGTCATCTGCGATTCAATAATTCCGTACACACTGGAATTTTGTATCATATCGTCTTTATAAGAAATGCTGCCGCCGGTCTGCATTAAAAAAGAAATATCGTTCAGTAATTCCGAACGCTGTCTTACCATATCGGCTTCTTCATACTTAGGCGTTGGCCGGGCCCTGAATTTCCAGATAGGCTGATCAGGGCCGCCACTGTAATCCCATTTGTCGATGTAGATGGTATTACTGCCCAGGCTTTTAACCTCATTTTGAATATTTCTTTCCAGGCTGTTAACAGCAGCCAGTACACCAATGATGCAAAAGATGCCAAATGCAATACCGGTAAGGCTCAGGGCTGTACGAAGTTTATTGACCCTGAGTTCCTGGAAAGTTAACCTTAAAGAATTGCGGATGATATTAAGCGATTTACGCATAAACCAAAATTACGTGTTGGAAATTGATTTTTTGAGTAAAATATATGAGTGGTGGGTTGAGCAGAGTCAGGATCATGAACCCGGCTTTTGAACCATATTAAGCTTCATTGGCGTCGCACTCTTGTACGATATAACTTTATTCATCCGGCAACAAGCCTTACCTTTGCGCCTCAAAAACACAATTCGTGTAATTCGTTTTAATTCGTGTAATAAGTAATGAAGTACATCAACGAAATAAACAAGCGCAAAACCTTCGCCATCATCTCTCACCCCGATGCGGGTAAGACCACCCTTACAGAGAAATTTCTTTTGTTTGGCGGAGCTATTCAAACTGCGGGTGCCGTAAAAAGCAATAAGATCAAAAAGCATGCGACCAGTGATTTTATGGAGATCGAGCGCCAGCGTGGTATCAGCGTGGCAACCAGCGTGATGACCTTTGAATATGATGGCCATCTTATAAACTTATTGGACACCCCCGGCCATAAGGATTTTGCGGAAGATACCTACAGAACATTAACTGCGGTTGACAGCGTAGTACTGGTCATTGACAGCGTGAACGGGGTAGAAGCACAAACCCGCAGGCTGATGGAAGTAATTGCCATGCGTAATACACCGGTGATCGTTTTTATTAATAAGATGGACAGGGACGGTAAGAACCGCTTTGACCTTTTGGAAGAAATTGAAAATGAGTTAAAGATCCAGCTCCACCCCATGACCGTACCCATCAATAGTGGAAAGGATTTTAAAGGGGTGTATGACCTGCATAAAAAAAGCCTGGTATTATTTGCTGCCGGCACAAAAGCAAATGATGAGGATGTGGTGGAGATAAAAGACCTTAACGATGCCATTTTAAATAAGAAGATAGGAGAGAAGGATGCTGATACATTACGTGAAGACGTGGAACTGATCGATGGTGTTTACGGCGAATTGAACGAGACCGATTACCTGAGCGGGAAGACAGCGCCTGTATTTTTCGGCAGTGCGGTCAATAATTTTGGTGTTAAAGAAATGCTGGACACTTTTATCCGCATTGCACCAACACCAAGGCCAAGACACACGACAGTAAGGGATGTAAAACCCGGGGAAGATAAGTTCAGCGGCTTTATTTTTAAGATACACGCCAACCTTGATCCAAAGCACCGTGACCGTATCGCTTTTTTAAGGGTTTGCAGCGGTAAGTTTGAGCGCAATACTTATTATCATCATGTTCGTATGGACAGGGATCTTCGTTTTAATAACCCGTATAGTTTTTTGGCCAGGCAGAAAGATGTGATAGAAGAAGCCTATCCAGGTGATGTTGTGGGTTTATTTGATACCGGGAATTTTAAGATAGGTGATACCATGACCGAAGGAGAAAATTTTTACTTTACTGGCATACCAAGTTTTTCTCCCGAGATATTTAAGGAAGTAGTGAACAAGGACCCGATGAAAACAAAACAACTCGAAAAAGGATTGCTGCAACTGACCGATGAAGGTGTTGCACAATTGTTCACCCAGTTCGGCGGAAATAAAAAGATCATCGGTTGTGTGGGTGAGCTGCAGTTTGAAGTTATACAATACAGGCTGCTGCAGGAATACGGGGCTTCGGTGCAGATGAATAACCTGCCTTTTTACAAAGCCTGCTGGTTAACCAGTAAGGACCCGAAAAAACTAGAGGACTTCATAAAATATAAACAGGCCAATATCGCAGAAGACAAAGATGGTCATGTCGTTTACCTCGCCAACAGCGAATGGTTCTTAAATACCGAAATTCAGAATAATCCCGATATTGAATTTCATTTTACCAGCGAAATTCATAAATAGGAAGGCTGATCGTTATTAGTCTTCAATGTTATGGCACCTGCTTAAGCCTGAAGGATTCAAGGATATTATTAACAGGTGAAGTAGCATAAAAATAGGTTTCGTTGATCTCAACCATGTTAAAGTTTAACGTCTGGCCGTTTGATGTGAGAACCATATTTTGTTGGTCAGTACCTGTAAAGTTCCATGTTGTTGGATAACTAACACCGTTTGTATATACATGTGTACCGGTTCCATTGGCATTGAAAGTAAGTCTCCAAACATCATAATTAGCCCCGGTAGTATTTACCCCGCCCTTTATGTATTTACTGTTAACGCCAGATACATTCCTATGTATTTCATCTACTTGCCAGGTTTTTTGCGTTAAGATCTGCAACTTGGTAGGGGGAATGGGACATGGGGTTGGATCAGGGATAGGATCAGTTTTGGAACAAGAGAATAAAACAAGTAGTGATACGGCCAGGATGGTTATTTTTGATCTAGTCATTTTAGTTTTTTTTAAAGGTATCGAATAAAATTTTCACTCCCTTAGTTTAAAAGTCACTGCTCCATTACTATTCTTCGTGCTGTTCACATTGAGCTCGTATCTTTTATTGCCGTCCATAATGACCATCAGTGCAGTGTTGGGAGGGATACTGCCCAGATTTTCGGCATACATTACCAGTTCATTACGGCTGTTACCCTTATCGATCTTTATGATAAAAGTGAGTGGTTTATCCGTAAGCCGTTGATGTGTGGTCAGGATCTTATCATTGTAGATGAGTGTGATGCTGTCGCCATCGATTTCTCCATTATCGTAAAGTGTAACGGAGATAGAATCATTGTCAACGGTGATCTGACGGATCAGGTCATTGTTTCTTTTTTCTAACGCTACCGGTTTTTCTTTTACCGGTTCGATAATCTTTATTGGTTCGGGTTGCTCTTTGCAGAGTGCAGTTATTTCGCTTGAATTGAGTGCCCTGTTATATATTCTTATCTCATCAAGGTCGGCATTTAACCAA
>DATHEH010000019.1:0-6230 GCA_035318685.1 Ferruginibacter sp. | reverse complement strand
GGGTTAAAAAAATAAAAGAATTAAATAAGCAGGGTATTCGTCCCGAAGACCTTGAGCCGGTTGAAGTGGTAACCAGCAAGCCAAAAGAGATCGAACCTGTATATGCAGATGTTGTTGGACAGATCAGTTTAAAAAGCCTGGAAAAGACAAGTCGCAAAAGGAGGGACAACGAACGGAACCAGAACAGGCCATCCGCAGGACCCGGAGGGCAAAGGGGGCCAAATCAAAACCGCGGTGGACAGGGACAACAACAAAAAGGCGGTAACCAGCCTGCACGCGGCGGCGAAAGACCACAACAAAGCGGAGGCAACCAGCCCAACCGCCAACAAGGCTCCGGGGGTAACCGGAATAATCCCAACAGGCAATCCGGTGGACCGGGTGGGCAAAGGCCTAATCAAAACCGTTCGCAGAACCCTGGGGGTGACGGACAAAACCAGCAAAGGCCAAATCAAAATCCCAATAACAAAAGCGGGGATAAAAAATAACTTAGTATTAAGCTAACGTCGGGTTTTTAAGCCTGGCGTTTTTTATTTTTGCAGCATAATAACCTACATGTCCATAACAGTAAATAACCTCACAAAAATTTACGGTACGCAAAAAGCAGTTGATGCCATTTCTTTTAAAGTAGGTAAGGGAGAGATCGTTGGGTTCTTAGGTCCCAACGGCGCAGGCAAATCAACCACGATGAAGATCATCACGGGTTACCTGGAGGCAGATGAAGGTATTGCCCAGGTATGTGGTATTACAGTAAATGAGAACAGCAACGAAGCAAAAAAAAAGATAGGGTATTTACCTGAGGCCAATCCATTGTATTATGATATGTATGTAAGAGAGTACCTCGATTTTGTGACGAACATTCACGAAGTAAAAAATAAAAAAGAAAAGATAGAAGAAGTTATAAAGACAGTCGGACTTAGTGTTGAGGCAAATAAAAAAATAGGGCAGTTAAGCAAGGGCTACAAACAAAGGGTGGGCCTGGCCGCTGCGCTGATACACGATCCTGAAGTGCTGATACTGGACGAACCCACCAGTGGCCTTGACCCCAACCAGATAGTGGAAATAAGGGAAGTGATAAAAAAACTGGGTGAACATAAAACAGTATTGTTCTCTTCTCATATTTTACAGGAAGTGCAGGCCATCTGCGACAGGGTGATCATCATTAGTAAAGGAAAAATTGTTGCAGACGACACCCTGGGCATTTTGCAAAATGGGAAAGAAGGTAGCCATGTCGTACTTGTTCAGTTCAAAGAAAATGTTTCGGTTGATAAGCTAAAGGCTTTAAAAGATGTTACTGCGGTTGAACAATTCGAGACCACAAACTACAAACTACAAACCCTGAATCCCGAATCGGTGAGAAAGCAATTATTGGAATTGAGTTTGCAAAATAACCTGAACATTGTTTCTTTGCAAAGCGAAAGCAATAGCCTGGAAGAAGTTTTTAAAACCTTAACCAAATAAACTCCCATACCAATTAATTAACGGATCAACCAATTAACGAATTAACTTTTAAACCAATTTACCAAAATGAGTTACATCGCCTCCATTCATGCCCGCCAGATATTAGACAGTCGTGGCAATCCAACAGTAGAAGTAGATATATTAACTGAGAACGAACACATGGGCCGTGCTGCTGTGCCAAGTGGCGCCAGTACCGGTATTCATGAAGCAGTGGAGTTGAGGGACGGTAACAAAAAACTATATGGTGGTAAGGGAGTACTCAAAGCTGTTAAGAATATCAATACCATTCTTGCAGATAATTTATTGGGTTGGGATGTAGCCGATCAAACAGGCATCGATGCCATGATGATCGCTCTTGACGGTACCCCCAATAAAGGAAAATTGGGAGCCAATGCAATTCTTGCCATAAGCATGGCCGTTGCAAAAGCCGCAGCATTGGAAGCTAATCTTCCTTTATACCGTTACATCGGTGGTACTAATGCAAAGATATTACCGATACCGATGATGAATATTTTAAATGGTGGTGCCCACGCCGATAATAAAATAGACTTCCAGGAATTTATGGTAATGCCCGTTGGCGCTTCCACATTCAGCGAAGGCCTGCAATGGGGCGTTGATATTTTCCATGCATTAAAGACAGTATTGAAGAAAAAAGGTTTTAGTACCAATGTTGGTGATGAAGGCGGCTTTGCACCAAATATTCAAAGCAACGAAGAAGCCATTGAAACGGTTTTGACCGCAATACAGGCCGCCGGGTATAAGACCGGTACACAGATCATGATCGCCATGGACGCTGCAAACAGCGAATTATGGAATGCAAAAGAAAAAAGATACATCTTTCATAAAAGCGACGGCAAAAAAATGACCAGTGAGCAACTGGTAAAATACTGGGAAAGCTGGGTAAAAAAATATCCTATCTGTTCTATCGAAGATGGTATGGCAGAAGATGACTGGCAGGGATGGAAAATGCTGACAGAGGCCGTTGGTAAAAAGTGTCAGCTGGTAGGCGATGACCTCTTTGTGACAAATGTTACCCGTTTAGAAAGAGGTATCAAGGAAGGTATCGGCAATGGATTATTGGTTAAGGTAAACCAGATAGGAACAATAACAGAGACAATGAATGCCGTAAGCATGGCGCAGAATAATGGCTTTAATACCATAATGAGCCACAGGAGCGGTGAAACAGAAGACACCACCATAGCAGATTTGGCTGTTGCGCTGAATTGCGGGCAGATCAAAACCGGCTCTGCTTCCCGGACTGACCGGATGGCTAAATATAACCAGCTCATCCGTATTGAAGAAATTTTGGGAGAGAGTGGTATATATCCAAAAGGAAAGATTAAATTTGGAAAGTAAGCGTTAACCACATGAAATTTCTAACCCATATTCCAACCTGGTTAAAAAATAAGTACCTGCTCGCAGGCGGTTTTTTCGTGGTATGGATGTTTTTCTTTGATCCAAAAGACATTCCCTCGGGTTTTGAAAGAGGATCCAGGCTCAATGAATTGCAAAGCAGTGAGCGGCATTTAGATGAGTTGATCACCGATTCCCACAAGGAATTGGATTTATTAAAGAATAATGCCCAAAGCATTGAAAAATATGCAAGGGAAAAATATATGATGAAAAAAGATAATGAGGACCTTTTTATCATAAACCCTGCCCGGGAAGACAAATAAATTGGCTTTAAAAGCAATATTCCTTATTTACCCCCGTTTAAGTAATTGGATAATGGATATTTAATTTTTTAACTCACAAGCAACTTAACTTGTCTATGCACAATTTTACCCCGGAAGATCTGCTATTGTATTTGTACAAAGAAACTTCCCCAGCACAAACTGCCGAAATAAAGGCTGCTTTGGAAACTGATTGGAGCCTTCGTGAAAAATTTGAAGTGATAACTTCAGCCCAAAAAAGGCTGGAAGCACTTAAAATGTCGCCGAGCCAGCAAACAATAGATAACATATTGAACTATGCTGAAAAAGCAGTTAACGAACTTACGCCCCAGGCTTAATTCACAAAGCTTTTAACGTAATTTTATCCGCCAACCGGCGGATTTTTTTATGACCCAAAAAGAGCGTTACCAATTTTTAATTGAATACTTTTTACAACACGCCCCCGGTGCAGAAACAGAATTGATCTATGATAGCCCTTTTCAATTGCTGGTAGCTGTTATACTTTCGGCCCAATGCACAGACAAAAGAGTTAACCTGACCACCCCGCTCATTTTTGAAAGATACCCAGATGCCGTTTCCTTGAGCAAAGCCGAAACGGAAGACCTGTTCAACCTGGTCAAAAGCATCTCATACCCCAACAATAAAACAAAACACCTGATCGGTATGGCAAAAATGCTTGTATATAAATTCGGGGGTGAGGTACCAATGACAGTTGATGAATTGGTTCAATTGCCGGGTGTGGGAAGAAAGACAGCAAATGTAATAACCTCGGTAATAGATAGTCAGCCCAATATGGCCGTGGATACCCATGTCTTCAGGGTGAGCGCAAGAATAGGACTGACCACAAATGCCAAAACCCCACTGGCAGCCGAAAAACAATTGATAAAAAATCTACCCGGGCAATACGTTCATTTGGCCCACCACTGGCTCATCCTGCATGGCAGGTATATTTGCATTGCCCGTAACCCCCGATGCAGTGAATGTGGATTAAAAAGCATCTGCAAATTTTACCATCTTAAAAGAAAAGTTGATATTTAATTTTAATAACTCTTCTGGCTGTGCTAACAGGATGTTCCCGGGCATAACAAGAAACAGAACGTATTTCAGTATATGTGAACAAAAAAACGGAAACTTGAATCATAATTGAGGAATAATCGTTTTATTTGCACCATAGCCCGTCCTTTTGAAACCCCAGCCAAGATCATTTAAAAAAGGATATTTTATTACATGAAACAACTACTAACTGCTGTAAGCATAGCATTATTGCTTACTACCCCTATTGAGAAAGCTGCTGCACAGTACTACTTTTACGACAACAATTATTATGATAGCCCGATAATGTATGAGCTCGGGGCTTCAGTGGGCTTTATGAACTGTTTAACCGACCTGGGTGGCCGTAAGGGCATAGGCAAAAAATTCATCAAGGATCTTAACATGGGTAAGTCGCAGCTTGCCGGAAGTATTTTCCTGAGCGCCATTTATAAAAATGCCATAGCGCTAAGGGTGGAAGCGACCTTTGGCACGGTAAAAGCCGATGACGCTGTTCTGAAAAAAGTTAAGGCTACTACTTCGGGCAGGTATGAAAGAAATCTTAGTTTCAGAAGCAATATCACAGAATTTATGGTGGCTACAGAAATTCACCCGCTATATCTCATTTTCAAATACGAGGATGAAAGAGAACCACCAAGGTTTTCTCCTTATCTTCTTGCCGGCGTTGGGTTCTTTTCTTTTAAACCCCAGGCTAATTTAAGAGGCAAATGGGTGGACCTTGAGCCCCTGAAAACAGAAGGACAGGGATTTCCGGAATATCCCGATCGCAAACCGTATAAATTAAGCCAGATGAGTATACCGGTTGGCCTTGGTGTAAAATACGAGCTCACCTCCAAATTAAATATAAGGGGTGAATTCAATTACAGGATCTTATCCACAGACTATCTTGATGACGTAAGCACTGATTATATCAACCCTCAGGCCTTTTTTGACAACTTTACTTTGGCAAAAGCAACTACCGCAACAGAATTATATGCCCGTCAAAAAGACCTTGATCCTGGTTATATCCTTAACGAAGGTGACCAGCGTGGTAACCCTAAAAATAATGACGCCTATTTTACTTTCAACATTAAAGTTGGATTGCTTTTCGGAAGGGAAAGAATAAAGAAATAGCCTGGCGCAGCAATAGCACATTTCCTTTTTTTGTATCGGCTGTTTTGTAGTGGCCCCTGTATACTTTACAAACCAGGCATTGTTGCCCATATTCAATAAACGTCTTTTTATTTCCCCGATCCAATAACGCATTGGGATTTTATAAAGAAGTCTTTATATTATTTTTGCTACAACAATTTTTTTATTTCCGTCACCAGTTCTCCTTTTGTGATGGGTATGCCCATGATCTTATTGTATCCTTTTGCATCTACAAAATAAACATCACGGATGATCCTTATCAATTGACCGTTATTAATTTCAGGAATTAAAACATTTTCGAAATTTTTCAGGATGTCGCCTAAATTTTTAGGGAAGGGGCGGATATAGCGAAGATGTGCATGAGATACAGAAAGACCTTCTTTTTGCAATTCACTGCAGGCGCTTTTTATGGCGCCGTAGGTACTCCCCCAACCCAGCACCAATACTTTTCCATTCTTTGGACCACTGTCTAAATGCTGCTCCGGAATATAATTGGCGATCAAGTCAACCTTGGCCTGCCTGGTCTTTACCATGTGCTGGTGATTATCGGGTTCATAACTGATATTACCCGTAACATCCTGTTTTTCCAATCCCCCAACACGATGCTCCAATCCCTTCGTTCCGGGTATTGCCCAGGGGCGGACTAATTTTTCATCACGCTTATAAGGCTGGAATTTCCCCGCATCATCCATATTGGCAGCAAAGTTCTGTGAAGCGAATTCCACTTTTATTTCGGGAAGGTCGGCAGATACCGGGAACTTCCATGGCTCTGCACCATTGGCAATATATCCGTCACTTAAAAAAATAACAGGTGTCATATGCTGCACAGAAATCCTTACGGCTTCATATACTGCGCTGAAACAATCGCTCGGCGTTGATGCTGAAACGATCGGCATGGGGCATTCGCCATTCCTGCCA
>DATHEH010000018.1:0-2348 GCA_035318685.1 Ferruginibacter sp. | reverse complement strand
CCCATGTGCATGACTCAACATGTTCACCGGCATCCCATCCACGCTTACCTGCACATCGGTACCATGATCAACATCAAAGCCCCGTAAAAATATCTGCTCGGCCTTACCGCCACCGGCGTGCTGTGCAATGAACAATCCCGGCACCAACCGTAATAGTTCCTGTGTATTCTTTACCGGTTTAAGGTCCAGGTCGATCTTACTGAGCGTACTGAATTTTGAAGCGGCATTGCCGGCCAGTACAATATCTTTCAAACGGATGACATCGGGCTGCAGGGCAATGATATTTTCTTCTTGGGGCATAATGCGCACATTTGAAGCCTTATAACCGATATAAGAGACCGTTACCCGGCCCCCCGATCTTAAAATAAAATTGCCGTTCTCATCTGTCGATGTTCTCAGCGAAGGCATATCAATACCTGTTACCGATACCGATGCCAGCGGCTGCCTGCTTACCCCATCCACCACTTTTCCCCGGATGTTATTTTGTGCTGTTGTTCCGGGGATAGTTCCCGGCAAGAGACCAATACAAAGGATACCCGTATTTATAAACCTGTATCGCATAAAATAAAATTAAAAGAGTAATAAAGAACAGATCTCTTAATGACAAGCCTATCATACCTGTTAATAATAAAGGAATACCATTGTGTCATTAAAAAATAAGAAGGCCATTACTCAGGTACGGGGAGGAGGGAACTCACCCTGTAGATAATTGTAGTGAAGGAAACCCGAATAAAAAGTCTTCATTTCGGGAGTCTTTTTAAATTCCGGCAGATCATTGTCCTGGGGGAAAGCCAAATGATCATTGCCGGAATTTTCTTTTTTTGCTGAAGGGATCTCTTTTTGGGTACTTGTTTTCTTTGCGTTATCTGTTATTTCCTTGTGCACGTGCAATTTGCCATTCTCAAAATGTACCGTTGCCATGTGTTGGGAATAAGAGAAAATGTGGGCAGCAAGGTCAGAAAAATGCGGCGTTACAGGTTTTAACATGATCATTGTGTATGAGAAGAGCAGGATATATAAAGCTGTCTTTTTCATTTTGGCGATGCAGTTAAAGAATAGTTTTAAAAAGTAAAATAATTGATCTGTACAGTCATTTACGGAATAATCGTAAATATGGTTTTACAGGATGGCGGATGGTTTCCATTTTTTTTGCTACTTGCCAGGCATGAAAAAGGTGAAGAAAATAATTTTTCGCCCTTACCATTTAAAACTATACACCCCGGCTTAAAATGGTGAAGCCAATATTATTGTAGAGAGCGGTCCATCCCGACAGCAGTATGAAAACAGGCATTCATTTTCGAATGCCTGTGGTAAACTAACTATGTTCTTACTCTTTAAACAATGAACGGATCGACGATGGCAAGCACCTGTGCCATTGTCAATGTTTCATCAAATGATTCTGACGCTGCAGCAGCATTATTAAAAGCCCCGCCTAAACCAACAATGTTAACACCAGCCTGCGTAGTAAGTTCTTCACCAGCATAACTCATATTGATACTTGATTGTGCAGGCGGGTAGTCTATACCACTATAGTTTAATGTTATCCATGGCTTGAGTGGTTTTTGCGACGCAGGTACTGCTGCATCCAAAGCCCTTCTCATTTGCCTGATATGCGAAGCGTGGCGTGCTTCCACAGAATGTATATTCAATGCAGCCGTGAGTACGGTCCTGTTTGACTGCAGTGCCGGAGCCTGGCCTTTATAAGCCCTTACACCGGTATCCTCAAAGGTTTGTGCCATTGCCAATTGTACCGCATAGTTTGCCAGGTAACCTGCAAAAGGACCCGTACCTGTACCATTACCTGCAGTAAAATCGAATGTAGGTTTTGGAACAGCGGCACTACCTAATACCGTTTTCAGAAAAGCAACATGTTTGTTTTCGTCGTCTCTTATTTTAGTTAATGCGGCCTGGGCTGCAGCAGGTGCTGTAAGGTAACCCGGGGAACCTACTATGTTAGTATAAAATTCTGCTTCAAGATATTCAAGGGTCAAAGCATAATTCAAAACAGCATTTACATCGGCAGGGGTCTGGCCATAGGCTTTTTTAAACATAGAAGCAAAAGCAAGGGGTATTGCAGCCAGCGCTACCTTGCCTGAAAAGTTCGTAAACTTTTTCATTGCCGTTCTTCTGCTGTCAAACCTTTCGTAAACTTCCGGGTCTACTTTTTCAATTTCAGTTATTATATTTTGTAAGTTCATGATTATAGTTTTTAAGATGGTAAATTACTTGCGTCCAATTTTGTTTTGATATATGGTGTGGCAATAGTCAGTACCTGTGCCGGCGTACGTGCCATATCCAAACCATTTGCATCAGTTGTATTGGCAAATGTTCCGTTTGATAACAGGTCT
>DATHEH010000017.1:0-12838 GCA_035318685.1 Ferruginibacter sp. | reverse complement strand
ATAATCATAAATGCCACAGCGTAAGTTTCTGTAAATGATACATATCTCCCGCCAGTGGTCAGCCACATTAATGAAAAACTATAAATGGTAATGGAAAAAAAAGCTGCATTATAATCAGCCAGCCGTAAAACAATTTTATATAAATACAAAACTCCAATTGATTGTACAATAGTGCCTAAAAGGCGGGGAAACCAAATATTGTTGCCAAATAGCCAATCTGAAATCCCAAAAATGTAAAAAATTAAAGGGGACTTATTATCAACGCCTCCTGAATATGGCGGCAGGTCATTACTGATCCAATTTCTTCCAATATATTGCCACATTGCTTCCTCATGCGTAAATGACAGGCTATGGGTAAATACCGCGATTACAAATTGCAGCAAGGCAAAAACTGCAATTAAATAGTATGGGCTCGGCGATTTTTTAAGGTTCTCAAGAATCATGTAATTATATTTCTTGTGTAGGGCTTAAATTTAAATAACATACGCACTTCATACAGGTCTCATTTTTTGCCATATCCAGGTTTTTCCTGAATTCAATGGCATCGGGGCTGTTGATGATCTTATACAGTGATGCCGTTTTTATATTACCATATGGCTCATGAAAAAAACAGGGCCTTACCGAGCCGTCGGCTTCCACAACCGCGGAAACCCAGGGTGCATTGCATTTTTTAAAAGGCAGGTCATTCAGCCCGTAAAAAGAAGCGTAGTAAAAATATATGTTGTGGATCTTTTCTTTGCTTTCTGCAATGAACTTATTTACAAAGTCATCCTTATAGTTGATGAACAGGTTCCTTATCACTGTTCTTAATTTTTCAAGATCTTCCTGTGATAAGAGGATCTCATGCTGGCGTGGTGCACTCCACAACTGTGCACGGTTAAAAGCATGACTGCTTACGTCGGCTGGTAAAAAACTTACCTGGTCAAGCCCTAATAGCCTGGCATTGTCAATTATCTGTGGCCAGATATCATAGTTTAACCGGTGTATCACTGTTCTTGCTGTGATCTTAAAGTTCGGGTTCAATTTTTTTATTGCACGTATACCATCAGCCATTTTTTTAAATGCGCCGGGAATATTGCGCACCTGGTTGTGCATGATCTCATCACCGTCAAGGGATACAATGATATCATCCACCCATTTTACCAGCAACTCCGCATGTTTTTGCAGGGTAAGGCCTGTTGACAGCAGGCTGATCTTTATTTTTTCCTTTTTCAGTATTTCACAAAACCTGAAAAAATTCGTGTTCAGTAAAGCTTCACCTCCTGACATAAGCACTTGCTGCGTTCCCATTTTTTTTAAAGTGGCCATCAATTCCAGTATGTCGGCTTCTGTTAGTTGCCTGAGGTCTTGATTCCCTTTCCAGATATCACACATTACACACCTGCAATTACAGGCACTGTGTGGCATCAGGATCACAATGGGCAATGCGCTTATCCTGTGTGTTTGCAAGCTGCGGTACCTTTTATAGGTTTGATATGGAGATTGCAGGAGCATTATCGGTAGCGGTTTTTTATGCTGATCCAGTAAAAAGGATTTTTTTTAATAGACAATTTATTCTTCCAGGAAAAAGGATGATGCAGGATCTTGTATTGAAAGGTTTCAAGTTCAGTAAGGGTATGGTGAAAGTAATACCCCGCCAGGCCTTCAAAGCCCATTGAACTATAATATTTTTTTGTCCGCTGCCTGGCCGCTTCAATTTCCTGGTGCTGGTAAAAAGGAGAATCAATGATGTGTATCTCGCCCAACAGTGTCAGGTGTTCTATGGCAAGACCAATGATATGTTTGAGTGAAGGGAAATACTGTATGGATGCCGCAAAAATGATCATGTCAAATTTCTTGTCTTTTAAAATGTCGCTTTCCAAGCCACCTTGTATGAATTCGAGGTCCGCTATTTTAAAAAACACGCGTTTCGCCTGCTCCAGTTCCCTGGTATTGATATCCACACCGGTTACTTCGGCATCAACAGCTTTTGCCAGCTGGGCGCAAAGCCAGCCGTTGCCGCATCCAACTTCCAGGATATTTACAATGTTGTTCTTTTGATTTATATAACTCAGCAATGCTTTGCAGGAATGCTTACGGATCACCCATTCTTTATAATGCGGGTGGTTAACATTTATCAATGGAAGGAGCATGACCTCCTCATCCCTGTAGAATCTTCCTTCTTTTTGCCGCAGCCGGGTATACAGTAGCTCAAACCCGGTATCTATCGGGTCCTGTGGTTGCCTGTATGTGCCTGCTAAAGTCATTTTATTTTTTCAATTTTGAAAATGAAATTTTTCTCCAGTATGTTATTCTTACTGTGCATACAGTTAAGGGAAAAGCCATGCTGCGCTGCAAAACCTGTTATCATTTCCATCCTGCAATCTTCAAACAATACCATTATTATTTCTGTGCCCGGGTGTATGTAGTCTGCCAGGCCATCGAATAACCTGGAAAAGTATTCGCCATTCTCACCACAATACCAGGCATGATCAAGTGCTGTTAAAGGTTGCTTTTGATAGTAGGGAGGATTGATCGCTATGATATCGAATTGCTGTTTGGGGATATTGTCAAAAAGATCAGAGAGGATGGTCGTGATATCGGCATTATTTTTCACACTGCTTTTCCTGAGTGATTCCACTGCGATCGCATTGATATCGGTTGCTGTAACCTTTGCTCCCTTTTTTGATGCAACAATTGATATGAGCCCGCTGCCACACCCCAGCTCTAAGAAATTCTTTTCGGTTAAAGGCAGTTTGCTGATGTATTGCAATAACAATTGTGTGCTGAAGAAAAAACCGGGATGAAAGACCTGTGGCGGAATATCCATCCGGATATCTTTATACTTATATACCCTTGTAGTGGAAAGATATTTCACCAGCAGGGGTTTATAAGTTCTTGCAACAATATGTTTCAGTACTGTTCTCAAAATAATTTTTAAAATCCTTCTATTTCGGGTTGACGGTATTTCCAGAGTATTTGCAAGGCCTTCAGCTCATAAGGGTTGCGATAGATACCGGTTCTGTAACGCAGCGATGCAAGGGTGTGTAGTACCTTCTTTTTAAAATGCGTCAACCTGATATCAGATGTTGTCGGGTAATAACCATTCAATACGGTTTCAAAATCTTTTATCTTATTGATCATTTCCGCGGTAAGCCATGGCGTCAACGGATTCTTACGCAGGTCGAAGCTTTCCCATTGCGGGCTTATCCAGTCTTCGAGTTTTTCAGGAAAATGAAATCCGGTTTTTAATACTTTATTGTACATATCACTGCCTTCAGTGGGTACAGGGCTGTACACATAAATGATGATCTCCGTCCGGGGGTTGATCTGTTTTATTTCTTTGATGAACGCAATATCCTGCACGATCTGTTTCATGGTCTGCTCTTCATTATCGCCCGGTGTGCCCAGTACAAAAGAGTATTCAGGGATAATATCAAACCTGCCTATGCGTGCCGCAAAGGACCTGATCTCTGCAGCGGTTTGTGTACCACCCTTGTCCATTTTTTTTAAGATCTCGTCATTACCGGTTTCTGCGCCAAAGAAGATCATTTTACAGCCGCTTTCTCTCATCAATGCAAGTGATTCATCTGAATATTTATCAATGGTATCTATACGCCCCTCGCCCCACCAGATCATCTTTTCCGGTTTGATGAGTTTGGAAAATTCCACCGTTCTTTTTTCTGAAACAAAGAAATTATTGTCATGAAACTCGATGGCATTACCGCCAAAGCGTTCTTTTAGGAATTTAATATCATTGTAAATAAGTTGTGCCGATTTTCCCCTCCACCTTGCATTGTAAATAGGAACTACTGCACAGAACGAGCATTTAAAAGGACAACCCATGCTGGAATGATAAGCGATGGTTTTAGTGCCGAGATATGTTTTACCAAGATAATTACGAATGGGGTAAAAACGGTTTAGGGTTTCGTAAGGTAATGAAGGCAGCTCATCGGGGTCATACAATTCATCTTTCGCTGTTTTAATGACCTGGTCACCCGACCTGTAAATAAGGTTATGAATTAATTCAAAAGGGTGGTCATTTTCCAAAGCGTCCAGCAATGCCGGAAAAGTTTTTTCACCCGGGCCGTTCACCACAAAATCAACATAGCCCGATCTTAGTACAACTTTGGATTGGTTAGAAGGAAAATAGCCTCCCCAGATAATTTTAATGTCAGGGAAGAGGGTCCTGATGGTTTTTGAAATGGGGATCGCCTGCTTCAACTGGGGACCGGGCATACTCGTGCAGCCAAAATAACCAAAGCCGCCGGCTGACAAATGCTGGTAAATTTTTTCCCAGGGGTCCTTTTCCATGTTACCATCCACAATTACATACTCATATTTACCTTCGATGGAAGATGCAATGGTAAGTATGGAATTAGGTATCCGGGGTTTATATCTTGCGCTCCGGGGATTAAATAAAAGGACTTTGTGCATGCCTGGTAAAAAATTAAGGTAAAAGCTCCTTCTTTAAATCGGTTTAACGCAGCAAATAGTTGCCCGGCAGCCTGTTTTTGTAACGCCAGGTGGCGAAGCTGTTATGGATATGAGCAAGGGTGCCGGTTTGAGCTCCCGGCTGCTGCTGAAAACCGATCCGGAATAACAGGATCCTGTGAATGCCATAGGTAAATGAATCCAGCAAAATGAGCTCGCGGTAAGAAAGCGCTTGTTCGGGCAGGGGCCATTTAAAGTTTTCTGATAATCTGCCGCTGAAAGGAAAATTATCTTTTGATCTTAATTCCTGCATATGGTTTTTGCCCAGGCCATAGACCATTTTACAGGCATCGGAATGCACCTGTGAAATAACCAACTTGCCCATGGCCTCCACCTGTTCACAAGCTTTGCCACCGATACGCAATGAAATGATATAATGGTCTTCATCCGGCTGACCGTGCAGGTCGGTTGGGAACAGGTTGAACTGGTCATTTTTCCCGACAGTTATCAATGAAATTCCCCTCGGAACGGCATAGGCAATTTTTACCTGTTCATACAAATTGTTGTGTAAAAAAACATTACCCGGTTTTTTGTTGTACAGGTCATTATTCAACCGCCCGATAAATTGATGAAACCCCGAAAGGAAATGATGAGCGCCGTGCACGCCTTCATAAAAAAATATTTTGTTATCTCTCCCGGCACCCTGCGTACCGGCAAGCTGTTCTTCTATTATCCTTAATTCAAGGGTAGCAAGAGCATCCTTTTTTAAAAAATATTCGTTTGGTTGTAAAACCCTGGCACTGAAAATAAGGCGGAGGGAGAGAGGAAACACTATACCGGGCAAAGATGGGAATGCGAGAACCAGGGGACTATACCCAACAAAAGCATGCTGGTTTGTAATATCTTTAATGACACACTTATCGTTTACGAGGTAAACATGAAGTGGTTGAGACAATGACTCTTTTGCAAAACAAAGATATTCCTGCGTGTAGTGAAGCCCATTGAGTTTGGTAAGCAATTTTTGGAGAAGTCGCATATTCTTAATTATCGCAGTCTAAAGATAAAACCCCATGTATGAAATTTAAAGGTAATTTTTTTTGTGCCTGGCTTAACCTGCATTTTTATTTTGTTCGATACATTAAAGATCGGCCATGAAGATCATAAGTACGAGCTATATAAATACGCCCGGATTCAGTGACCCGCAACGGTGGCTGGACAGGATAAGTTTTTATACAGGCATCCTGGAAGAAATGGCCAAAGACCAGCAGGTTGAAAGCATTGAGCAGATCAGGTATAGCGGTATACTGAAGCATCGGCGAGTTACTTACCATTTTCTCAATTTTAAAAAAAGCCGGCTTCATTTTCCAGGACGGCTGCATACTTTCATAAAGAAGTTAAACCCTGATGTGGTATTAGTAAATGGCCTTATTTTTCCTGCGCAGGTGATACAACTGCGGCTGAAATTAGGAAAGCGTGTTAAAATAATCCTCCTGCATCGCGGGGAGAAACCTTACAGGGGTGTAAAAAGACTCCTGCAAAAACTGGCCGACAGTATGGTAGATGCCTATCTTTTTACTTCTGCAGAATTTGGAAACGAATGGATGGAGTTTGGAAATATCAGTGATGAAAATAAGGTCCACGAGGTGATACAGGCCTCATCAGTTTTTCATGTTGGGGATAGTAATGCTGCAAGAACCGCATTACATATTACCGGCTCCCCTGTTTTTTTATGGGTAGGCAGGCTAAACACGAACAAGGACCCACTCACCATTGTAAAGGCTTTTTTAAGCTTTGTAAAATTCCAGCCTGGTGCTAAGCTTTATATGATTTATCAAACGGATGAATTGCTAACGCAGATAAAAGATCTGATTGCTTCAAAGGGTGATGGATCCAATGCCATCGAACTGGTGGGAAGGATACCGCATGCAGCATTACAGAACTGGTATAATGCTGCAGATTTTATTATTTCGGGCTCTCATCACGAGGGAAGCGGGATAGCTGTTTGCGAAGGCATGTCTTGCGGCTGTATTCCTCTTGTAACAGATATCATTTCATTCCGCAAAATGACGGGACCGGGAAAATGTGGTTTAGTGTACGAGCCTGGCAATGACGCAGCGCTTTTAAAAATATTAATGCAAATGCGTGAACTTGATATGGAAATGGAAAGAGAAAAAACATTGGAGCAGTTTAACAGGGAGCTTTCCTTCCCGGCGGTAGCAAAAAAAATACATAAGATAATTAACAAGCTATGACGCAGTCAAATCTCCTGGTAAGTATCATAATGCCCACCTGGAACCGGGCAGCCTATATCAGGGAATCTGTTGATAGTGTGCTAAGCCAGACCTGGCAAAACTGGGAATTGATAATAGTGGATGATGGATCGGAAGATAACACGGAAGAGGTCATTTCGCTGATAACAGACCCCAGGATAAAATTTTATAAAGCCGGGAAGGTCGGCATAGGTATCAGGCTGAAGAATATCGGAATAGAAAGATCCGGGGGCGAACTGATCGCATTCATCGATTCAGATGACCTTTGGGCGCCGTCAAAACTTGAAAAGCAGGTAGCAGTTTTTCATGACTACCCCCACGCCGACTTCTCCCTTACAGGCGGGTATAATTTCCTTAAAAAAGATGCACCCCTTGAATATTTTTATAAAGAACGCGAAGGCTCAAAGTATGGCGACATTTTCATTTCTTTTTTTACATCCCAGGCTTCTTTATTGCCACAAACCTTAATGTTCAGAAGGCAATGCCTGCCTGTGATACAGCATTTTGCCAAAAACACACCTTCTTCAGATGTTGAATTCCTGCTGGGGCTTGCACTGCAGTTCAAAGCCGTTATTTTATATGAGCCACTTTTGTATCGCCGCCTGCATGATACCGGTTTCAGTATCATGAATTGGGAGAGAGGCTATGAAGAAGGCATCCATGTTATCAATAAATATAAAACGCACCTGCCCGCTAAGGTGGCCGCTGACAGCCTTTTCAGGCTGTACTTAAATCGCGGGGAGAAATACCTTGGCCATAAAAGAAGAGGAAGGGCGCTTGGATCATTTTTAAAAGCCTGGATGAAAAAACCTTCCAGCTTTATTCCTTTAAAAAAGTCGGCAAAAGCCTTTCTGAGTTTTTTAAAAACTAAATAAACCCATTAACTTTTTTGCTGTATCATCCATACTAAAAGGCGTTACACTTTTATAGATGATATTCTTTTGCAAAATTTTCAGCGTTTTTTCTGTCATTTCTTCCTGGTTGCTCACTATATGCCAGTGTTCAATATCCTTTTTCATTGGTTTGCAAAAGCTGATCACATGGCAGCCGGCATGCAGCGCTTCTAAATTCACAACGCCAAAGCCTTCGTAAGCGGAAGTATGCAGAAAGATCCTGCCTCTTTGCATATGGACCAACACTTCGGGATGAGATAGTTCACCCGCAAAGACAATATTGGCACCCAGTCCCAGGTCGCCGACAAGTTTTTTCAATTTATTTTTTTCGGGCCCGTCACCAATGAGCATGACTTTTATCCCGGGAATATGCTTTTTTATTTCTGCAATAACTTTTACAAAGATCTCGTATTGCTTTAAGGGTATCAGGGATCCTGCAGCAATGATGTCAATATCTTTTTCTTTTCCTGGGTTGCTGAATTGGGTTGGATCAATTCCGGGAGGCATAACCCATCGTGGCCTTGTTCCATAATTTTTTTCGAACTCATCCTGTAAAAAATCAGACAAAGCAATTAGTTCATTTGGCGCCAGGTTTATATTCTTTACATACTTATTGCCTTTCTTTGCATCCTGTCCCAGCATCCAGCAATAGTGACCGTTGTTATTTTTTCCAGCAAATTTTTTACCTGCCCATGCACATTCGCCGTACCAGAAACTTAATATCCCGGCAATGTTTTTTCCATGACTGATATCTTTTAAGGTTGCCATTAACTTTCTCCTTAGCAATAACCTGCTTAACCCACCTTTGTTTTTACCATTAAAGCTAATGACAGTTGTATCAAACCATGTATAGGTTTGGGAATGATAGGGATATTGAAAACTCAGGATAATAATATTAAGCTGCGGGTAATTTTTTTTAATGGCCCTGACCAGGCTTTGCTGCATAGGCAGGCAGACAGTATCCGATTCCGACCCGGGAAAACCAGGCGTTAGGATGATCAGTGTACTGTTTTTTTCACTGTTCATCAAGTGAAACGATTTTGCTGCAATACGAAAGGCTTTTTTTATCGTGGGTGATCATCACAACCGTTTGGCCTGAGGCAGCCAGTTGTTTAAAATGCTCCAGCAACAGAACAGTTGATTCTTCATCCAGTTCATTAAATGGCTCATCCAGCAGGAAAAGCGAGGCATTTTTATAAAGCGCCCTTGCTATACTAATGCGTTGCTGCTGGCCACCGCTTATATTTTTCCCATTCTCCGTTATTACTTTTTCCAGTCCCTCAGGGAACTTTGAAATTATTTTTTCAAGCCCTGAAACATTAAGGGCATATCGTAAATTCTCATTGTTGTAACCCGTTTCTTCCAGAGTAATATTCCGCAGGATACTGTCATAAATAAAAAAGCCCTGCTGCCTTACATAAGCAACAACCGGCCAGTATTTTTTTATCTCATCGCTGCTTACCGGCCCTTCATTAATAAGCACCTCACCATTTCCAGGTGGTAAAAATCCCAGTAATAAATTCAATATGGTTGTTTTTCCTTTGCCGGACCGCCCGGTTATACCTATGAAATCTCCTTTTTTAACCCCAAGGTTAAAATTTCCTAACACGGGTTGGTCTGCGTATTTAAAACTGATATTTCTTAATTCCATCGACCTGAATTCATCGGCAGGTTTTTCAGCAGCACGGGTACTGTTTATTGTTTTACTTTGTTCCAGGTCATTTATAGAGAATTCATACGCCCTCATCTGCCCGCTCACATTTATTACTTTTACAATGCCAGGGATGATCTTATAGGCAGCTGCCATAAATGCCCCGATGGTGATCAGCATTGCGCTGTCGTTATTGCCGGTCCATTTGGCAATTACAATTAAAATGAAAAGACCCAGTACGGCAAAGATCTCAATCACGCGGCCGGGTAAGGTTTGCAGGGCCATTGATTCAAACAAATGGGCGCTGAATTTTTTCCGGGAATTGATGAATCGCCGAAGGAAAAAATCATTCCGGTCATAGATATTGCTTTCCACGTATCCTTTTAACGCATCCATCAAATATTGAAATGATCTTTCATTGGTTGCCTGGATATGTTTCTTGGCATGGGCAAGGCGTTTTTTCACAAACCAGAACACAATAATAACAGGGGGCAGCAATATCAAAAGCAGTAACAAAAATATTTTGGCATTGAACAGCAGTATGGCAATGATGGTGATCAGCATCAGCGACAGCTGGGTAATGATCTGTTGAAGGCCGGAAAGCATATACTGCGAAAACTCAAAAGGCCGGAAACAGATGGTACGTAAATGAACAGAAGAATCGATATTGATAAATTCACGAAAGGCAGACTGCTGGTAATTGACCAGGCTGTTATGTGAGACCCTTATCGCCACTTTGTTTATGAATTTAAAGTAAGCACGGGAAATGGCAAATCCCGCCAGGTTTTTAATGGCGAAGAGGATAACAAAAATTGCAATGAACCAGGTGGAATCCCTGTTGGCCATCCAGCGGGGTAAAAAGGGAAGCATATTGTTGTTGCCCGGTTGAATATAAAATTGAATGATCCATAATAAGAGGGCAAGAAAAAGGATATCAATTATGCTTACAACAATGTCCAGCATCAACAGGATAAAAAACTGCTTTCTTTCTTTCCTGTCCAGGGCTGCCAGTATATTTTTAAGCATACGCTTCACGTATTGGAAAGTTTTTTTTTATCCGTAACGAAAGTAAAGGAATTGAAAAGTAAGGAATGTGCATTACATACCCAAGGTTTTGCACAAGGTGCGGTAAAGAATTATCATGTCAAGCCTGGGCGACCAGTGACGGCCATAAAAAATATCCATCTTTACACGTGCTTCCATTTTTTCCAGGTCATCAACATGGCCAAGATACCCCAGTACCTGTGCCAGTCCTGTGATCCCTGGTTTTACTTTATGCCTGTAGGAATAATTCCTTATCAGCTCATCAAATTTTATGTTTTCACTTACCATATGCGGTCTTGGGCCAATGATCGACATATCGCCACATAGCACATTAAAGAATTGCGGCAGCTCGTCTAAATAGTAATTGCGTAAGAACCTGCCAAAGCCCGTGATGCGATCGTCATTCTTTCCGGCGGGTAAAATATCAGCGTCTGCATTTTTTCGCATTGACCGGAACTTTATGCAGGTAAACATTTCGCCATTGCGTTTATTTCTTTTTTGAAGAAAGAATACCGGACCTTTTGAACTTAATTTTATTAAAACAGCAATAACAGGAATAAGCCAGGAAAGTATGGCAATGATAAAAACAGCGGATAAAAAGATATCCATGGCTCTTTTCACCGACCGGTTATAACCTGTGTCCAGCGGATGAGTAAGAAACGGTGTGATATTAAAATTAAGGATATCTGCAAACTCATGCTGCAAATGAAAATAAGGGGCTGTACCTGTTAGAGGATCAGCTTTGTTTATTAATTTCAGTTTTGGGATCGAAGAAAAGCCAACAGGGTTCAGTTCTTTTTTCATGCCTTGGTATTCAAAAGATAAATCGGGAAATGAAAAGAAAAGGTTGCCCATGAATAACGTTAAACTGTTGACCCCCGTCCGAACGGTGTTCAGCGAGGCGGGTGTTAATTGGTGGGAGCGCAATTGTTCAGGACCTGTTATATTTTTCAAAAGCTAGGTTAGTTTTAGAGAACCCCGGATTAACAGATTAACTAATTAACCTTACATGTGCCCATTGAATAAAAGGATTAATTTCATGCTGTATAGTTGAACCGGGTAAATCGCTAATATGTTTTCAGTAACTGCAAAAAATGAAGATGGGTTTGATAAGATCGTGCTCAGGGATGAGTCGTCTGAGACCAGCGCGGAACTGCTACCGGCCTGCGGGGCCATTCTTCATGCATTTACCGTGCGGCATAACGGCGCCATACTGAACATGATCGACAATTACAGCTCTGCAGCAGATTTTAAAAAAAATGTAACAGGACAGGGTTTTAAAAGTTGTAAGCTTTCGCCTTTTGCGTGCCGCATTAATAATGGGCGGTACCGGTTTGCGGGGAAGGAATATACCATTGAAAAATTCATGCTGGGCGAGCATGCATTGCACGGCCTGTTATTTGATGCCGTGTTTAGCGTTACAGGTCAGCATGCGGACGAAGAAAAAGCAACAATTACGATGCTGCACGAATACCGGGCGACGGATAAGGGATATCCTTTTAAATATGATTGCATCGTAACCTACGAATTGAGAAAGGATAATTCGCTGGGCATTATTACAGAACTGGTCAACAAAGATGATGGGATCATTCCTATACAGGATGGCTGGCATCCTTATTTTACACTGGGTGGAAAAATAGATGACCTGCAATTGGAATTTCAAAGTAACGAAATGGTTGAGTTTGATGCGGGAATGATACCCACCGGCAAATTATCACATTATGAAGAATTCGGGTCATTGAAAAAGATCGGGGATAAGCGTTTTGATAATTGCTTTACCGTTGATCTTACGGAATGTCAGCCACTATGTGTATTGAGGGACGCAAAGAAAAAATTGCAGATAGAAATTTACCCCGGTGCGTCATATCCTTATTTACAACTTTACACACCACCGCACCGCAACAGTATTGCCATAGAGAACCTGAGTGCTGCCCCCGATGCTTTTAATAACGGCATGGGGCTTATTAGTTTATTTCCGGGCTTAACGGCTGTTTTTAAAACAACGTATAAGATCACCTCTTTAAATTAAGCGAATGAATGCACTTGCCGGGAAAGTAGCGAAATGTTTTAAGGAAAATTTTTCTTCCACCCCGAAGCATTTTTTTTCGCCGGGCAGGATAAACCTGATAGGTGAGCACGTTGATTATAACGATGGTTTTGTAATGCCTGCTGCCATTGATAAAGGCATCTGTTATGCTGTAGCAGAGAATCAAAGCGATGTTATTGATTTTTATGCGGTGGACTATAATGAAAAGATATCAGTTAATATCGATGATATAAAAAAGACAGATAGTTGGAAAAACTATGTGCTGGGAGTAGTAAACGAATTTTTACTTGCCAGTTTACCCGTAAAAGGATTTGATTGTGTTTTTGCAGGAGATATTCCACAAGGGTCCGGTATGAGTTCTTCCGCAGCAGTAGAGGGCGGATTGGCATTTGCACTCAATGAGATATTTAAATGCGGCTTAAACAGGCCTGAACTGGCATTGCTTTGCCAGCGGGCAGAACACAATTTTCCCGGGGTTAAATGCGGCATCATGGATATGTATGCCAGCCTCAATGGTAAA
>DATHEH010000016.1:0-3928 GCA_035318685.1 Ferruginibacter sp. | reverse complement strand
ATCTCATAAAAAGCAGCCGAGGCATCTGCTGTCCACGATAATGCAACCAAGGAATCCTGTGTAACAACGGCATTTAAACCGGAAAGACTGTTACACGCGGGTGTGGTTGAGGTTGTAAAATTTGAATAGTTGACCGGCGATGAGCCTGCTGAGCAAACAGTTTTAACCCGCCACTGGTAAGTTTTACCCGCAGTAAGTGCAACCGCATTATAAAATGTATCCGTGGTTGTTACAGCAACCCAGTTTATAACATCAATGGGGGTGTATTCAACGAGGTATTGAACAAAAGTAGGAGACGTTGCTGCTTCCCATGTTAATGTTGCTGTATTTGTTGAAATGGCAACAGTGTTGAGGTTATATGGATTGTTACAACCTGAGAGTTCATCATTGGAAAAAAAGACACTGGATGTAAAAGCGGAACTGCCGGAACAATTGGCCCTTACCTGCCATTCATATCGTCCCGGGAATAAACCTAAAGCATAATATTCATTTGTGGAAGCGCTCACTGTATTCCATCCCGTATCCGCACGGCTTACAAGGTCTGTAGTGTTTTGTAAATAAACCTTGAACCTTCCTTTCGTTGTATCATTTTGAGCCCTGCCGATCGTAAATCCAATGCTGTTGATATTCATCCCTCCTGTAACTCCCGAGTTGCTCATTTCCGAAGGCGTGATAAGATAAAATCCACGCTGGTACCTCAAAGCACCCTGCGGGCTCACTTTATTGGAATAGGACGCATTATTTGGCAGCACGGTCGTGGCCTGCTGACCATTCACATAGGTGCTGGTCATAAGAGCAAGGCAAGCCACTAAAAGACACCTTATTTTATTTGATACCTCATGGCAAAATAGATTCATCATAATAGTATAATTTAATTCTGACCTGATGGTGCAGGTGAATATTCGTTTTGAACCTGAAGTGACACATATAAAAATTATTGTAGCACATTTTTGATCACGGTATTAATGTTTGTGGCTGTTGATCTCTTTATGCGTGTGCATGCCGTTTTTAAATGTCTTTTTTATTTCGCTCATGATAACAGTTTTGTATCCTGCATCACTATTTATCTTTTTCCAGAAAGGATGGGTATTTACATTGCCGCCTTTTTCAACAAATAGTTTTTGCGCCATATCCAGCATCATGTTGGTTTGCTCAGTGGTTATGTCGAAATAAACAACAGTGCTTGCATCCTGTTTTATTATTTCAACAGTGCCGTGCTGTTCTTTAACCACATTTGGATTAACAACGTTAACCGGTGCTTTTGTAACAGGCGCTCCCTGAATGCCTGCAGCTTCTTTAAAACCCGGGATCAGTTTTGCCAGTATATTATTCGTCTCATTGATCTGTCCTTTTAATGCATCGATCTCTTTACGCTGCTCGGTTACCACTTTACTGATATCCCCGGTATTTAAACCGATCGCTACATTAACCATATTGTAACCATCACTTGCAGATGATGACCAGGCCATACCTACGATCTTTTCATAATCTTCGGCTTTCATTTTGGAAGGAGCTACAGCTTTACCAAATCCATTATTAAAACCTGAAGGAAGAATATAGTCTCCCGCATTTACTTTTCCCACAACGTGTACGGGAACCTGGCCCATGAAAGCAACTTTCTCGTACATTGATTCTTTTCCTTCTTCAGGCATGTTTCCCAACACGATCGGTTTTGTGGAGATAACAAATAATTTGTCGGCCGCTGAAGTATTAAGAGATATTTGACCATTCTTCATGGCAACAATATGCCCGGGTTTATATTTTTCAGATTGATTTGCTTTAGGTAACCACTCAGCATAGTCACCACTGCCCGATTGGTAGGTAACGCCGATGTTTGCAGCGGAACTATTAACAAAATAATTCCTTTGCGTAATGGCATCATCAAGACCAATGGCCACTGATATCTCGTTGGCAATTGATGTAGCGAGGTTTATTCCTGCAGCTATGATCAATGAAGGCACCGGCGCTGTTACACACACGCCAAGGCCAGCACACGCAGTTGAAGAACTTGCGGCACCAACCAGTTCAACACCCGCCATGATAACTTCTATTCCGCCGGTAACCACGTCAATGGTTGCCATGGATACTGCAAGGTCAAGTGATTTTTTTTGCGACTGGTAATCTTCATTGTTCACCAGGTCTCCAATTGTTTCGCCTTCTATGCGTCCAACTACACCACCATCACTTTTCCTGAACGTTACAAAGTTGTTACCGTTCGTAGGCGTAGGAGCAGGAGAAGCGGGTGTACCTATCTGTATGCTAATGCCATTTGAATTGCTGCTGTTCGTAAAATTGGCGATATAGCTGCTGCCGGCATTTACATTCAGTGTATTGTTAAGCATGGTGATGCCGGTAGTGGTAAGGTCCCCCCCAATATTTGTGTTTTTACCAATACCTACACCGCCGGTAACTATAACGGCTCCGGTTGTTGTACTGGTAGATTGTGTTGGATCGGTAACAACAAGAGGCCCGTTGAAAGTTGCAGTTCCGCCTACGAAAAGATTACGGCCAATACCAACACCGCCGTTAACTACCAATGCTCCTGTTGTTGGACTGGTAGCCTGGTGCGAAGCATTATCCAATAAAACCTTTTCTTTAAAAAGTCCATCCTTATTAACCGTGAGTGTTCCTGTAAGTAAGGTAGGACTCACATTATTTACATTGAGGCGGCTGTTCAGGTCCGTTGGCCCGTCAACATTTAAAGTACTGTTCAGGTCGGTTGCCTGGTCTACTGTCAATGTTCCCGACAATAATGTTGGACTTTGACGATCTACGGTAAATGGACCATAGTTGATCGTTGATCCGCCGATCTTGTTCAGGTATGCGCTGGAGTCAACAGTGAGGTTAGCCCCAATGCGCAGGCTTTTTTTCATAAAAATATCACCATTCGCATAGATGCGTAAGCGTTCCTGGTTATTGGTCACCAGAACCAGGTCAACAGAATCAGTAGTTCCCAGTTTATCTTCATTGGGATTGCTGTTGCTGTTACCAAATAAGCTCCAGTTTTGTGAAGGGACACCACCCGCGCCATCTGAAATAACACCGGTAACCCTTTCTGCTGTTAGTGCATGGTATGCATAAGGCACTGCCAGTAATTTGCTGTTGCTGATAACAGCAAACCCAGCCTGTCCTTTACTTTTAATGGCCACTTCCATCCAAACATTTTCGAAACTCCAGGGAATGCTTTCATAAACGCCGCTTTCTTTGGTACCCTTCCCTATAACCAGGCTGAAAACGCCGGTAGGGCTGGTAACAACATCATGTACTTCATTATAATATTCCTTTTTCCCGGAATTTTGCATACTGAATAAGATCACTTTAAGTGCAATGGGTTGGTTAGCCAGTATCTCGCCTTTTGAATTCCTGGCAACCGCCTGGTAGTTCATCCCTTCGGGGATACTTTGCCCTAATAACATTGTACTTAACAGGCTTGACATGGCCAGTAACAGAATTACTTTTTTCATGTTGATTGTTTTATTAATAAAATGATAATACTTGATTTTGGTACATAAAGCAGTCAGCTCATTAAATAGTAATGAGTAATACGTTGAGAGAATGAAAAGATTAACAGACTGTGCTACCAGTGGAAACTCAGAAGGAGCAGGTTAGTTAAGGGATTAAATAAGATTGGAATTAGCAGTTTAGCAGAACAGGAAGCAAGTTAGACATATTTTTTTTAAAAGCAAACGAATCACGTATTAATTTCTTCTTTTTGTATTAACTGGGGAGGATAGCCGATACGATAAGTAGCAAAAGTCTTTTATAATTTACCTAAAATTTCGTTCCTTTAACCAGTAATTCCATACATATTATATGATAACAGGAACATCGGACAAGAACGAAATATTAAAAGCTATTGATGAAGCCATCACCGAACTGGCAGGCCATATGTCTTCGCTTGATGATATACAGGTGAACAGCATTCCTT
>DATHEH010000015.1:0-9748 GCA_035318685.1 Ferruginibacter sp. | reverse complement strand
AATACAAATGAAATAATTTATGACAGGCTTATTCCATGTTCAATCCTATTTTCCATCTGGATAAATGATACGATGGCTTATTTAGTTGGATCATTTATTGGTAAAACTCCGCTAACAAAGATTTCACCAAAAAAAACATGGGAGGGTACTATTGGAGGTATTGCACTTTGCATAGTGACAATTGCGCTTTTAGGATATTATATTCCTGCTGCTAAAGTCATTGCTGTACGACATTGGATTGCGATTGCTGCCCTTTGCGCCATCTTCGGCACCATTGGCGACCTCTTCGAAAGTAAATTAAAACGTAAGGCGGACGTGAAGGACAGCGGAAGCTTCATGCCGGGGCATGGGGGCTTTTTAGACCGGTTCGATTCCTTATTGTTTGCAGTGCCCGCTGTTTGGGTATATGTGTACTTCTTTTTGTCGTAAGCTCCGGGTTCCCGATTCCCAATACCGAATTCCCAATTCCTGAGCACAACTCTTTATCTTTGCAACTCAACTTAGCATGATGACCATACACAGGGAAGGATATAAATCGATCGCAATCGGAGGTTTGATCTTCGGCGCTATTAATTTGTCCATGTTCTTTTTTTTCAGCGCTTCCCTTATGTGGCTTTGCGTGGCTGTATTTATTATCACGCTTGGCTTATTACTATTTCTCATTTCTTTTTTCCGTGTACCCAAAAGAGAACATACTTTAAATGAAAATGTCATCGTTGCTCCTGCAGATGGAAAAGTAGTTGTGATAGAAGAAACAACGGACGTTGAATATTTTAAAGACAAACGTCTCCAGGTTTCAATTTTCATGAGCCCTGCTAATGTACACGTTAACCGTAACCCGATAAGTGGCGAGGTTGTTTATAACCAATATCACAAGGGAAAATTTTTGGTGGCATGGCATCCCAAATCATCAACAGATAATGAACGTCATTCGGTGGTGATAAAGAAAGATAATACAGAGATACTGGTAAAACAGATAGCCGGCGCACTGGCAAAACGCATTGTCAATTATTTGCAGGTTGGCCAGAAAGTGAACCAGTCCGAGGAAATGGGCTTTATCAAATTTGGCAGCCGGGTCGACCTGCTTTTACCCCCCGGAACGCATGTAAACGTGGAATTGAACCAGGTCGTACAGGGCGGCGTAACCGTCATCGCGACCTTGTGATATTTAACAGGCCCAAAGTTGGCATTCTGCAATATCTGCCCTATTTTTACGTTGATTAAATCAAACAAAAATATAGTTATGAAAAAAGTAATTTTATTGGCTACAGCTTTTATGTTCGTTACCGGCGTTGCAATGGCCGACAAAGGAAAAAAGAAAAAATGTGCTAAAGGAAAAAGCTGCTGCACAAAAACATCAGACAAGCATTCCAAAACGGGTAAGTCTTGCTGCAAAGACAAAGAGAAGACAACGGTTAAGTTGTAACCATCGAATGGTGAACGAAGGATGAACGAAGGATTGATACCTCAGGGTGCCTTTCTCCAGAGCTCATCCGGGCGTACCAAGGCAAATTTATATAGCCATCTGCCAGCAGGCAGGTGGCTTTTTTATGCCTGCTAACGTTTAAAAAATGGCTTCCAGTTCTTTTAAATGCGTTACCGTGTAAGTTGGCTTTAACGCGGTAGTTGCATTGATATGATTAACAAACACCGCATCCATTCCCGCATTCATAGCACCCTGTATATCCGCGTCTAAATTATCACCGATCATGATGCTTTGGGCAAGTGATGCATTTGCGGTAGTCATGGCGTATTCAAATATTTCTTTTTTAGGCTTCAGGCTGTTACTCTTCTCCGAGGTAATCACATGGGTAAAATATCCTCCCAGCCCGCTGTTGTTCAATTTGCTCCATTGTGTCTTTTCAAATCCATTGGTGATCATGTGCAATTGGTATTTCCGTTCCACCAGGTAATCCAGTATCTCGATGGTGTGGGGGAAGAGCAGTTTTTTTGTAGGCAGTATCTCTAAAAATTTCCCACTCAGCTCTTTTGACAAAGGCTCATCTGCGATTTTAAAATCAAGTAAAGTGCGCCACATGCGTTTCCATTTCAATTCATCGGCGGTAATAAGGCCGTTATGGTAGCGATCCCATAGAATTTCATTATGATAAAGATATTTGGGATAAAAATCGTTGAACGGGATGTTTAATTTCTTGTCGAGATCGAAGTGACCATACAGGTCAGTAAGCGTATCCCTGGCATTGGCATCAAAATCCCACAGAGTATGGTCAAGGTCAAAAAAGAGGTGTTTGTATTTCGGCATGCTAAATTGCTAAATGTTTTAAGGTACGGATCGTTAACTTTATCTTCTATTTGCAAGATAAGAAATTAACTTTTTAAAGATGAATGTAGTAATAACCGGCGCCAGCAAAGGAATTGGGAAAGCCATAGCAGAAGCCTTTGCAGGAGAAGGAGCTGCTCTTTTTTTATGTGCGAGGAACCAGGAGCGGTTAGATGATACGGCGGCAGAACTGCAAATAAGATTTCCTGCCGCTAATATACGGGTTAGGGTTGTTGACATGTCGGTGAAGGAAGAAGTAAAACAATTTGCAGCCTGGTGCCTGCAGTTTGGAGCGCCTGGTATCCTCGTGAACAATGCGGGTGAATTCCTGCCGGGCAGCATTTGCGATGAGACAGAAAACAACCTTGAAAAAATGATGGCGGTGAACCTGTACAGCGCTTATCACCTCACCCGGGCACTCATACCTGCAATGACAGCAGCAAAAACAGGCCATATCTTCAACATGTGTTCTGTGGCATCCCTGCATGCCTATAAGAATGGCGGTGGTTACAGCATCAGCAAGTTTGCATTAATGGGCTTCAGTAAAAATCTAAGGGAAGAATTGAAACAGCAGCACATAAAAGTAACCACTGTATATCCCGGTGCGGTAATGACAGATTCCTGGGCCGGTTTTGATAACTCAGGCAACAGGATAATGGAAGCAACCGATATCGCAGCGATGATCCTGGCAGCAAGTAAGCTCACCCCTCAGGCCAATGTGGAAGACATTATATTGCGGCCTTTGCTTGGAGATCTTTAGTTTAACAAATTATTTGAACCGTTTCCACATTATCAGCTGCTGAAACAGGCTTCAATCCTTACTTTTGTTCCTGTCATTATGCATTCTTTTTTACAAAAAATAGCCTTTCCTTTTTTACTGCTTACAGGTTTCTTTGCAGGAGCCCAGGTAAAATTTACGGCAAGCATCAGCCCGGCACAAATAGGTAAGGATGAATATGCCCAGTTGCGGTTGATGGTAGAGAATGCCCAGGTAGTGCAACGGATAATTCCTCCCAGACTGAATAATTTTATTATTGTCAGTGGCCCCAACCAGGAGAGTGGTATGAGTATGGTGAACGGGAACGTAAAGAAATTTGTTGCATTAAGCTATGTGATCAAACCTAAACGTGTGGGTAGTTTTTCTATTCCCCCTGCATCGGCCTCAGCAGATGGAGCAGCCTATAAAAGCAATGCAGTTACATTAAAAGTAACTTCAGTAAGTTCCGGTAATCCGGGTATCAACCCGCTTAGCTCGCCATTTGGTTCTATAGACCCGTTTGCGGATGCACCGCCGGAATCAACTTACCGTGATTATATTTTAAGAAAAGGAGAGATCCCCACAGAAAAGATAAAGAAGAACATGTTTGTAAAGCTCGAGGTGGATAAAACTTCCTGTTTTGTTGGTGAGCCTGTCATTGCTACTTATAAACTATATACCCGGCTGAGAAGTGTAAGTAACATGACAAAGAATCCATCCTTCAATGGTTTTTCTGTTATAGATATGCAACAGGCCGATAACATGTATTCACGCACTGAGAAACTGGGTGGAAGGGAATATAACGTGTACAATATCCGCCAGGTACAGCTTTATCCTTTACTGCCCGGAAATTTAGACCTTGGTGTAGCTGAAATTGAAAATGATGTTCAGTTCATAAAAGCCGAGTACGCCGACCAACAGGGTAATCTTTTAGGCCAGATGTTCAGGGATTTTTCCAATGCTGCTATTCCTCCGGAAGGGATGGAGAACCGTAAAGTTATTTTACAAAATAAGCCTGTTAGCATCCTGGTGAAACCTTTACCGGAAGCCAATAAGCCCGCAGGTTTTAAAGGAGCAGTTGGAAATTTTCAAATAACAGCAGCTATCGAAAAAAATAATTTTACAACGGATGATGCAGGTAAACTGGGGGTAGTAATAAAAGGCGTTGGTAACCTGCAGATGGTTACGGCGCCTGAAATAAACTGGCCTGAGGGTATTGAAGGATATGAGCCAAAGACAATAGATGACCTGTATAAAAATGTGACACCCGTTAGTGGAAGGAAAATGATCGAATTTACTTTTACTGTAGCTAAGCCGGGCAAATACGATATACCTGCTTTGGAATTCAGTTTTTTTGATACAAAAGATGGAAAGTATAAAACAGTTGCCACCAGGCCGGTTGGTTTTACGGTAACAAAAGGCAGCGGCAAGCCACAACAAATTGATACCACGCAAAACAAAACAGCGAAAGAACCTTTACTGACCCGATTCTTCAGTAACCGCTGGCGTGTTGTGAGCCTTATTGCTGTACTTATAATTTTGGGTCTTATCTTTTGGTTAAAGAGCGACAATAAAAAAGAAAAGAAGCTCCGTGAACAGGAGGAAGCAGAAAAGCTGGCAGCCGTGAATGAGCCTGTTGACGAGATCATACATGGACAGGAAAATCCACTGGCCGCTGCGGAAGAAAGCCTGCAAAGAAAAGATGGTAAAGCATTTTACCTTACCCTGAACCAGGACCTGAAAAACTATTTATCGCATAAGCTTTCCATTCCGCTGGAAGAACTGAACAAGAAAAATATCAGCGAGAGACTTGATAAAAAAGGCGTGATCAATGAAACCTCGCTTCAGCTGCATGCCTTGATGGATGAAATTGAATGGCAGTTGTACACGCCATTCACTGAAAACGAAAAAATGAAGGAAACCTATGAAAAGGCTTATGACCTGGTACAGTTACTGAATACCTATCGCAGCTAAGCAAAACTGAACTTATATCCAACACCCCGCACCGCATGAAAGTATATGGGGTCCCTGCTGTCTTCTTCAAAATATTTTCTAAAGTTGAGAATGAAATTATCGATCGTACGCGTGGTGGGGTAAACATTATACCCCCAAACCACCTGCAATATCTTTTCTCTTGTTACCACTTCGTTCCTGTTCTCAATTAAGAGTTTGAGTAACATGATCTCTTTTTTGGTAAGCGTGATCTTTTCCCCGCTTTTTGTAAATGCTTCTGATGCTTTGAAATTGATCCTGTTCTTTCCAAACACATATTCATCGGGTAAGGGTTGCTTGGCGCTCAAGCGTTCGCTTTTGTTGATAAGTTTATTTACCCTCAATAACAGTTCTTCCAGGTTAAAAGGTTTGGTGAGGTAATCATCTGCGCCTTTTTTTAAACCCAGTACCCTGTCGGCGCTGCTGTTCTTTGCACTTAATATCAGGATGGGGATATCAGGGTTACTCAACCGTATCGTTTCACAAACGGTAATGCCATCCAGTTCGGGAAGCATCACATCCAGTATGATGAGGTTGAAATGTTCTTTCTGTACAGCCCTTAATGCCTCGGCACCGTCATAGGCACCGGTGATCTCGTAACCTTCAAGCTCCAGGTTAAGCTTCAATGCTTCCTGGAGGTTCTCTTCATCTTCAACCAGTAATATGGAAAATTTTTTATCCGACATGTATCAACTAGGTTTTATCCGGTGACGCGTTCATTGTAACTGTAAAAATAGCCCCTGTGGGAATATTGTCTGTCACAGTAATGTTTGCACTATGTTGTTTAGCGATCTTTCTTGACAGGTAAAGTCCAAGCCCCGTACCTTTTGCAGCCTTGGTAGCAGCATTGCCAATACGGTAGAACTTGGCAAATATCTTTTCTTTTTCTTCTGCAGCAATGCCCTTACCCTCGTCCTTTACCTGCAGGATGATCTTATTATTAACATCAGACAAAACTACGGTAACAGGTAATTCCCTGGGCGCATATTTTATGGCATTATCAATAAGGTTATTAGCCATCATTTGTAATAACAGCCTGTCCCCATTGATAAAAAGATCCGGGCGGATATCAGGTATGATATTGGTTTGCGGGTATCGTATCATGAAATCCTGCACACATTCGCTTATCACTTCGCTTATATTGGTGTCTTCACTGGTAATGCGATAACCGCCGGCCTCAATTTGTGAAGAGAGAAGCATGTTGTTGCACAAAGCGTTAAGACGGTTGGTTTCCTGCAAGGTTGTTTGTATCAGCCTTTGTTGTTGCTGTTCATCCAGTTTTCTTTTTTGCAGGGTCTCTAAATTCAATTTTGCAACGGCAATAGGTGTTTTTAATTCATGGGTAAGGGCCATCATAAAGTGCTGTTGTTCCTGGCTGATCTTTAACTGCCGCTGTACTGCCCTGAAAACAAATACAGCGCCTGCAACTATGAGTAAAAAAAAGATAGCGCCTTCGCCTGCATATTGGGCCGTTTTTCTTCTTTCAGCGGATTCCAATCTTTTCGCTTCCGCGCTGTAATTGGAAGCAGCCGGGTCTAATTTCTCCATTTCATACTTTGTCATCTGCTTATTTTGCCGGTTGAGCGCAATGAACCAAAAGATCAATGCTGCCAGCACATAAACAAGCAGGAACCAGTAGATGATAAATATAGAGCGGAGTTTTTTGGTTTTGCTGATCATAAAAGTTCAACAAAGGTAGGCTTACAAAAAAGAAACGGTAGTGTTAGGGGCGGATTTTATTTACATCAGTTACGCTTATCCAGGCCCCATGATAGCTTATTGCGGAGGGTTTGTAAAAAATTGTTTTCGTTAAGGCGGATAAGATTGATCCCAAACCTTTCTTTTCTTACCGCAAGCTGCACCTCTTTACCTACCAGTTCCCTGCGGCTGTCCAGCGCACATAAAAAACCATCTGTTCTGCCTTCCACTTCAAAAGAGATGATTGTATTATCGGGCACAACGATCGGGCGGATATTAAGGTTATGGGGTGAAACCGGCGTGATGACAAAACTTCCACTATCCGGGAAAACAACGGGGCCATTACAACTTAAAGAATAACCTGTTGAACCGGTAGGCGTAGCAACGATTAATCCATCTGCCCAATACGTATTTAAAAACTCGCCATTCAGGTAAGTGTGAATTTTTATCATCGGCGAAGAATCTCTTTTGTACAAGGTAAATTCATTCAGGGCATAAGGCACATCACCAAACAAAGGAATATTTGCGTCAAGGTGTATGAGTGTTCTTTTGTCAAGCACATAGGTTCTGTTAATAAGCGCCTCTACAGCCGTATGCAGGTCTTCTTTACCGATGTTTGCTAAAAAGCCAAGGCGGCCGTAATTAATACCTACAACCGGAATGCCGCTGTCCTTGACCAGGGTAACCGTATCCAGCAAGGTTCCATCCCCACCTAAGCTGATGATACAATCTATGCTGTCGTCAAGGTCTTTGGAGGAATTGAATGTAGAGTACTTTGCCTTAATGTCAATGGCAGAATAGAACTGGTTGAAAAAATCCTGGTAGAATACAGGTTCAACACCGCCAAGGGCCAGTTCATGCAGCAACTGGATAATATCCTGGTGTTGATTATTTTCTATACCACGACTGTAAATTGCTATTCTCATACCCCTAACCCCTAAAGGGGAATTTTGATGTTTTATTAAATTCTAAAAACCTGATTGGTTGTGTAAAAATAACCCGTTTTCGTTTAATTGGTTAAAACTGTATTCAAACCTTAGGTTAATGTCATACAAGGTAAGAATATCTATGCCAAAACCGCCGGAATAAAGTAAACGATTATTCAAGTAAGTAGTGCCTGGTTTTTTATTGTACGCATAACCCACATCGGCATATGTCTTGGCAAAAAAATTAAAAGGTATTTTTGTGAGCAGCTTCGGGAAGAAAGGGAAGGGAACATTAAAAGAAAGAATTTTTTTCTTAAGGGTTGTTTTTGCCAGGCCCGTGGCAACAGCATCGATTACATAATATTCCAGCCCCCGTAAATAACTTTCTCCATAACCAAGCCCGCGCTGGTTAATGTATGCCTGTTCAAAGGGTAATTTTATCTTGCCATTAAACTGGATACTGCTGTACCAGTTCTTACCAAGGTCATAATATTTATTTAAACCTGCTTCAAAATTCAGCATATTGATGCCGCCGCTAAACCCCAGCCCTCTTTTTATTACACCTACAAACCCTGATATTCCCTTTAAAGGATAGGAATTATTATTGAGGTTGGAATATTGAAAAACATAAGAAAGATCAATATAACCCTTGGAACTAACTGGCTGCCCGAAGTAGTTTGGATTGTTGTTTTTGTTTATTACTGAGTCCGCTAATTTTATATAATTATAGCTAACAGAGAAAATATGCTTTTTGAAAAGTCCCCTGCGTATGATATAACTGGCATGCGCATACCAGTTCTTATAAACAAAATGAGCTTTTGCTTTTGTGGCTGAATCTGACGGGTAAAACAATAGAGAATCTCTGTAACTGGTTTTATATGCTACCTCTCTTTTTTGCGTAAAACCAGCTCCAACAGTAAATCCTTCTGTAAGGGCTTTATTGCTATAGGGTGCTGTGTAGCTAAAAGAGATATTCCTGGAATATCCGTTGATCAAATAAACACGAAGCTGGTCTTTTCTTCCACTGAGATTATAATGAACAAATTTCAATCCGTAGTTCACCCGGTCAAAGCGGGCATTATAAGTTTTATACCATTCATTGAAATTCCGGTCAACCCATTGAAACTGCGGCACCGGGTACCAGTACCAACGCTCTTTTACAGTTACTGTTATGTTGACAGCAGCCAGGTCAGTAACCACAGCCTCAAGATTAACCTCGTTAAAAAGTGAAGTATTGTACACCTGCTGCCTGGCCTGTTCCAGTTGTGTGCTTAATCCGGCAATTGATAAGGAGTCGCCTGTCTTAAATTGTATCTCGCGGTAAACTATATAAGGTTTTGTTTTTTTTGTTCCTGTAACAAGCAGTTCATTTATAACGATCTTTTTCGCCGAGTCAACAGTGTGTGTGGTAAGCCCGGTTATTGAGATATTGGGATCTTTTGTGTGCTGTGCATGGAGAAGCGATGAAGATATTAGAATAAAGCCGCAACAAAATATTTTTTTCAGGTCAGTCATTACTTCAGCACTTTGCCAATATTGAGCGTAACAAACAATGGAAAGAAAGCAGCCTTAAATATCCAGGTAATTCATCAGGTGACGATAGTTGCTGTGGATCTCGTTTTCAAAATTTTCGTTACCAAAATAATAGATAACATCAAATTCATACCTTTCAAAGGTTGCCACTATAGCTGAAATTTCTTTTTTATTAACGTGGAGGGTAACAGTAAGCATGCCGGTTTCTGCATGAACCGTGGTATTGAGGTGAAGTATGGTGGCGTCGTTACTTTCAACAATACGGCTAATCTCTGAAATGGCAAACTGGCTGCGTTCCATTTCCAGTACGATGATGCCGCCGATCTCATTGGTACCTGCAAAAACACCCAGGGTTTTTAACAGGTCATTGGTAGTGATCACACCCATGAATTCGCCTTCTTCGCTGATCACCGGAACAACCGTGGTATCAAACTGGTTACTGCAGGTTACCGCACTTAAAAAATGTTCGTTGTCATGCACAGCTGCATTAACAAAAGATTCCTGCATTAATTCGATGGGCATTTTTGGTTGTTCGGCATCCAGCAGGTCATCTTCACTAAC
>DATHEH010000014.1:0-2098 GCA_035318685.1 Ferruginibacter sp. | reverse complement strand
TACGGAGGTACCAGGAATGATTTCGACAATTATATCAGCAGTTTTGACGATCAGACAAAAGCAGATGTTTTAGCAGTGTCAGATACAAAAAAGAACTGATAAGGTTAATAAAAAAAGGCTGTCTCTACATGGCAGCCTTTTTTTTTCCTATTTTTTATCGGGGGTTCTGTTCCATCCCCGATAACGCAAGAACATCCTCCGGCAAAGGCAATGCATAGCGAAGGCTATTGGGAGAAAGGGTATATGCCTGGTTATTCAATATTCTTGTAAGCGTGATATTTGCGCCTTCTTTATTTAGTCGTTTAATATCTATCCACCTTGTAAAGCGCATCACAAGTTCCTTTCTTCTTTCACTAAGAATTTGTTTCAGGGCATCTGCTGCATCAACGGCAACCCGTGGAACGAATGTTGCTGTTTTAAACCTGGTTATAAGCAGGAAATTCAGATCATTCATAGCGGATGCCGTATTCCCCGCACGTGCAAAGCATTCCGCCCGTGTGAGATACATCTCATCTGTTGCAAGCCCCGAAAACAAGTCACCCGATCCGCTATAAGTCCCTTTGAAATTAACAGAGCCATTTACATTTTTCTTAAAGAACATTATCCGGCGTAAATCATTGGCAGCATAGCTCTGGTATAACAATGAATCGATCCTGGCAATGGATGGACTGATCAGGGACTGACCTGAAACCGTATAAAAAATGGTTTCCACGTTAAAGGGCCGAAACGGCAAAGCAGCATTACTGTCCAGTGTATTATAATTCAGCAGCCTGTTATTATATTGGAGGCATGAATCAGCATACAAACCAGCCAACTCATAATTCCGCATTGAAAGGTACACTTTTGAAAGATAGCCATATGCCGCTACCCGGGATGCCCTTACGGGGTGAATGGGTATTAAGGGCAATAGAGGAGCAGCCGATTTTAAATCAAAAAGTATACGCTCGTATGTTTCCTTTACTGAAGCCCTTACGGAATGCTCATTGAAATCTGCATTCAACCGCAAAGGTATGCCCCGGTCTGTTGAAGAATTATTAATGTCATAAGCAAGCGACCAGATGCGTGCAATATTCCAAAAAGTAGTGGCCCTGATAAATAATGCCTGGCCTTTTATATTATCTCTTTCATTTTTTTTTGCAGGATTGACTTCTATTCCAGGCAAGGCGTCTAAAACGGTATTTGCATAATACACTTTCCTGTAAGCAAGCCCCCAATCGGAACTTATCCCCATATAAAAATTATCCTTCTCCCAGCTATACATCCTTCGCTGTCCTTCATCAGCAACATTCCCCCAATCGCCGGTGGTAAGATAGTAATTGTCTGCACTGGCCTCGTCGCTATAAGTAGCCACGATCATATTAGGGGTATAATCGAGGATTGCCTGCAAATCGGCCAGCGTGGAGGGTGTAACTAATTTTTTATCAGGCTTCGTTTCCAGGTATTTTTTACAGGAAATAAAACTCCCGGTAAAAAAAAGTATTATTAAAATATAGAAAATTTGAAAATGTTTCATATAAAAGAATTTAAATTTTTAAAATTCAGCTTTTAAACCAAGCACTACATTTTTTGAAGGAGTAAGTGTATTATTATACTCTGGATCTATGCCAAAAGAATTGGCTTTCCAAAGCAAGCCGGCATTATTAAGGTTGATATAAAATTGTAAAGAAGGTTTTTTAATTTCATAAGTAATGGTGATATACTGCAACCGGATGTGATCTGCCCTGCTTGCCAGCACATCAGCATAACGGTAGAAATTATCCCTCCTGGTTACAGCTGGAAAAGTCATAGATGGTACACTTGTAAATTTTTCATCGCCGGTTTGTTGCCAGCGCAAAGCATAATCGGCATGCCCTGCACCTCCTTTAAATAATGTTCCGTAATCAACTGACTGCCTTAGAAAATAATATCCAAACTTTCCGGATACCCTTATAGTGACAGAGAATCTTTTCCACTGAACTGTATTGCCTAAAGAGGCAGTAAATAACGGGAGAGTTGGACCTATATACACCAGGTCATCAAGAGTTGTAGCTACCCCGGTAAGAGATGTATAATTTTTGCTGACCGCACCCTGGAAATAACCCATAGGATCTCCATTCAA
>DATHEH010000013.1:0-3653 GCA_035318685.1 Ferruginibacter sp. | reverse complement strand
TCGGTGTAGGTAAAATTGAGTTGTAAGGAATCGGTGAGATCGATGACCTCAACGGCTGACTTTAAATTGACCAGGGCATTATTCTTTTTGGGATCGGTATAGACCGATGTGCCCTCCCATTTTCCAACCAGTACTTTAAATTCTTTATTGAATACAAGGCCACGGTTGGCTGATTGCGCTGAAGCGATTGCGCAGCTGAATAGAAACAATGCACTAAAGATAAATTTCATACTTACGGTAATTTTAAAAACTGGCGGCAGTTTTATTTCTTATCCTTTGAAAAAGAATAAGGCGAATCAGCATCCGAGCTTCCCCATTTGGGATTGGGTTTTGCAGACATATTAATATTGAGTTTGCCGCCCTTCATCAGTTCGAAATGATCCAGCCAGTTCTTACCATAAGCCGTGCCATTTTTTGTTACAGATTGTATGTATTTATTATTTCCACTGTTTTGGGGCGCTTCTATTATGAGTTTTTTCCCGTTCTCTAAATTCAACGTTAATTTTTTAAAGAGCGGCGCTCCCATCACGTACTGGCTGGTGGCCGGGCAAACGGGATAAAAACCCATGGCCGAAAAGATGTACCAGGCGCTGGTCTGGCCATTGTCCTCGTCGCCGCAATAACCATCGGGTGTGGGCTTGTACATCCTGTTCATCACTTCACGGCTCCAGTATTGGGTCTTCCAGGGCTGGCCTGCATAGTTATATAAGTATATCATGTGTTGTATGGGCTGGTTGCCGTGGGCATACTGTCCCATGCCGGCGATCTGCATTTCCCTGATCTCGTGGATGGTGCCGCCGTAGTAACTGTCGTCGAATGTTGGCGCCATGGAAAATATCGAGTCGATCATTTTTACAAATGTTTCCTTTCCACCCATCAGGTCGATAAGTCCCTGCACATCATGAAATACACTCCAGCTGTAATGCCAGCTGTTGCCTTCGGTAAATGCATCGCCCCATTTAACGGGGTTGAATGGCGATTGAAATTTACCGTCCTCGTTCTTTCCCCTCATCAGTTTTGTTTCGGGATCGAAGAGGTTTTTATAATTCATACAACGCTTTGCATAAAGCTCCACTTCATCCTTTGGTTTATTTAGCGCTTTGGCCAGTTGATAGATCGCAAAGTCATCATAAGCATATTCCAAAGTACGTGCTGCATTCTCGTTGATCTTTACATCGTACGGCACATAGCCGAGCTTATTATAGTAAGCAACACCCTTGCGGCCAACAGCGGTCATTGGACCTTCATTGTTGGCGCCATGCAATAATGCTTCGTATAATTTTTCAATATCATAACCCCGGAGTCCTTTTATATATGCATCACTCACCACGGAAGCGGAATTATTACCGATCATGATATCTGCATAACCCGGGCTGCTCCATTCCGGCAGCCAGCCGCCTTCTTTATAATCGTTGATCAATCCTTCCTGCATCTCTTTATTTATAGAAGGATAAACTAAATTGAGTAAAGGATACAATGCACGGAAGGTATCCCAGAAGCCGGTGCCGCCAAACATATATCCCGGTAATATCTTCCCGTTGTAAGGACTATAATGCACGACCTGTTTTCTGGCATCAACTTCATACAATTTATTCGGGAACATCACGGCACGGTAAAGGCAGGAATAGAAAGTTCGTACCTGCTCATCGCTGCCGCCTTCCACCTGTATGGCGTTCAATGTTTTTTCCCACTTGCTTTTTGTTTGCGCTTTTATTGTTTCAAAGCTGCTGTTCTTATCGCCCAGTTCTTTTAAATTTTGTTCGGCCTGTTCAAAACTTATGAATGAGGATGCCACACGGCAATTCACTTTCTCTCCTTTCTTTGTTTTAAAAGCTACAACTGCCAGTGCGTGGCTGTTAGTGACCTCCAGAGAATCGATCAATGCGCCCGTTTCACTTACTGTTCTTTTATATTCAAACCCTTTATCAAAATAAATGACGAAGTAATTTTTAAAGTTGATGAGCTTACCACGCCTGTAGCGGGTACTGTAGCCGATGATCTTATTTTCTGAAGGAATTATTTTAATATAAGAACCCTTGTCGAATGCATCGATGATAAAAGAGGACGTATCGGATTCAGGAAATGTAAATTGAAAATGAGCGGCACGTTCGGTAGTTGTTAATTCCGTAGTGAGGTCCACATCGGCTAAATATACCCGGTAGTAGTATGGCCTTGCTTCTTCGGCCTTGTGTGAGAACCAGCTGCCCCTGTCCTCCTCTTTCCATTTCAGTTTACCTGTAGAAGGCATTATAGAAAATTGTCCATAGTCATTCATCCATGGCGAGGGCTGGTGTGTTTGTTTAAAGCCAACGATCTTTTCTGCGCCATACGTGTATTGCCAGCCATCACCGTTCTTACCGGTTTGCGGGGTCCAGTAGTTCATGCCCCATGGCGTGCCTATGGCGGGATAAGTATTGCCATTGGAAAGCGCCGGCCTGGAATCCGTACCCATCAGGGTGTTCACAAGATCAACCTTTGCGGTGGTTTGTGCCTGCAGAAGATAGAACGAAAAACTTAAGAGCAATACGAGGTTTATTTTTTTATTTATCATCCTTATTTAAACTTTTAGGTCTGTTATTTATTTTCTTCCCAGCTTCAGGTCAATTCGTTTAAAGAAATTTTCAGTACCCTTATACTTCACTTCCCTCATCATAGTTAAACCCGTGTTGGAATAGATACCAATGGTCAGCCTGATATCAGCCTGCTTTTCATTGTCCTCGTCTTCTTTCCCGGCAACGATAACAAGGTCATCCCTGGTTCTTTTTACAGACTCTATATTATACTCACTCGGACCGAAATTCAGTTTCTTACCATCTTCGTGAATGTAGAATACTCCTTGTTCTGCCAGGTTTTCCCCGTCTGCCTGTTTGAAACTAAAGCCAAGTTCCAGGGAATCTTTCAATACGGCTACCAAAAGTGTGGTTGGATAAGTTAGCCAGGTACTGTCGTCAGGTGCAAGGATATCCTGCTTGCCTGACCAGGAGCCCCCTAAAGTTTCAATGTCTTTAAATGATACCGTATCTTTTCTTTCCCCGCTTTTGCAGGCAGAAAGAAAGATCAATAAGCCGAGGATAATTCGCATAAGAAAGTTTTATAGTGATTGGAAAACCGATTTACCGAAGGCTTCAAGCCCGGGATCTCTTGCGCCCATTAAAAGTAACACAGAATCCGCAGTTAAATGTGGTCTTACCGTATTTACAAACTGATCACGGTCTTCCACGAAAAAAGCATTTTTACCCAGGGATTTTATATCGTTGATGAGGTCATTGGCGGAAATGTCTTTTACCGCGGTGCCGCCTGCATAGAATATCTCGCTCATCCATATCTCATCCTGCGGCCTTAATACGGCTGCGATCTCTTTTACAAAATCGTTTCTTAAAAATCTTGTCGGGCCATAGCCATGCGGCTGGAACCAGGCGATAACTTTTTTTGCAACCGGCTGGCAGGAGGCGATCGCGGCAGCGCATTTCACCGGGTTGTGTGCGTAGTCATCAATGACCCAAACACCATTCTTATTCCCCAGCACCTGGTTGCGGCGGTAAATGCCTTCGTATACTTTCAATGAAGAAGCACAGGTCTCCAGGTCAACACCTACCTGGCTGGCAACGGTGATGGCGGCGAGGGCATTCTCCATATTATGTTTACCTATAGTT
>DATHEH010000012.1:0-10456 GCA_035318685.1 Ferruginibacter sp. | reverse complement strand
CAAATGAAACTTTGCTGAACCGTGATGCGGCTTTTGTCATAGATGCCTTTAAAAAATCCATGAGTTAATTTGAACCACATAGGATCATAGGAAACATACACCCTCTATGTGTTTACTATGTGACTATGATCCTATGTGGTTTAAAAAAAGCTGTTTCTTTTAATCAAATAAAAGTTCTATTTTGTGGCACTCCTTCTTATTTAAAGCCGCACCCTCATTACCACCGAAAGCTTCTTAAAATTCATCCCGCGAAATTCTTTTTTTTAGAACCTAAAACAGGTGCATGAAATTTCTTTACAAAACAGCTTTGCTTTCTGTTATCATCATTACTTTGATCAGCCATGTACAGGCACAGTCATTGCGCTTTACCGATACCGGTTATGTAAGCCTTGGCAACGATGTCTCTCTCAGGCTTACCAATTTTACCCTGGAAGCATGGATAAAAATTGAGGGATACGCTTCCACTACGGAGACCGGCAGTGGCGGTTTAACCGGCGTTGTGCCCATCATCACGAAAGGAAGGGCCGAAGCCGAGAGCGCAGCACTTGATATAAATTATTTTTTAGGTTACCGCCTTTCCGATATGCGCCTGGTTGCCGATTTTGAAGATAATGCTACTTCAGCCAACCACCCGGTAGTAAGTACAGGCGCAGGAGGCATACTTCCTTATTGTGTGTGGACGCATGTGGCCGCAACTTATAATACCGCAACCGATCAATGGAAATTGTATATCAATGGGGCGCTCAATACAACACTCAGTGCAGGCGGGAATTTTACACCACAGTCTGCCAGCAATATAAATGCCTGCATTGGTTCTACATTAAATACAGGGGGTTCAATAAGGCCGGGATTCTTTAATGGAAGGGTAGATGAAGTAAGAATATGGAACGTGGTGCGTACTGATGCAGAGATACTTGCAAATTATAATGCACAATTAATAAGCGGCCCCGGTTTGGCCGGCAGGTGGGGTTTGAATGAGAACAGCGGATCAACAGCGGTGAACTCAATTGGGGGCGGGGCTCCAGGAACACTGGTAAGAAACCCGCTTTGGGTAACAGGATTTAACCAGGCAGATCCAACGGTTAATGCATCGCTTGATTTAAATGGCATAGAGGATTATATAACATTCGGCGCAGCCCCGGGATTGAACAGTGCTGCCTTCACACTGGAAGCCTGGATAAAAATTGAAGGCGCGGGTATTGTAACAAGTTCTGCATCTAGTGGTGTTACCGGTGTGCCCATCATCGCCAAAGGAAGGTCCGAGTCGGATGATCCGGGCAGGAACGCAAATTATTTCTTTGCTGTCAACAGCAGCAATGTGCTTGTCGCCGACTTTGAAGAAAGCAATGGCACAAGCCATCCCATAACAGGTGTTAATGCAATACCGCTAAATACGTGGACGCATGTTGCCGTTACTTATGGCGCAGGAACATGGAACCTTTACATCAACGGCGTATTGGATAAAACAGAATCGGAAGCAGGTGCCGTACCTGAAACGAATAGTATTCAGCATGCGTCCATCGGCACAGCCATCACTTCTAATTCTGCAACGCCACCCGCAGAGCCGGCAGGTTTCTTCCATGGTAAGATCGATGAAGTAAGGATCTGGAACCTGGCAAGAACATCAACGCAGGTTTCATCCAACTACAATGTTGAATTAATATCCGGCACGGGCCTGCTTGGCCGCTGGGGATTGAATGAGAACTGTAATACCACTGCAAACAATTCAGTTGGAGGAGGAGTGAACGGCACCATAAGGGCAACAAATATTTCCACGCATCCAACAAACGGTGGTCCGCATTGGGTCAGCAGCGGCTTTAATAACCTTGCACCAAATCAACCAACAATTCCTGATCCTGTAAACAACGGTGTTTCCACAACAACAAGTCCTGATGTTTGCGCAAACGTAAGCGATCCCAATGGCGGTAACCTTCGTGTAAGATTTTATGGAAGAAAAAAACCTGTCGGCGGATCAGGGAAATTTACTTTCATCATTCTTCCCGATACACAATATTATACTGCGGAGCCACAAGGAACCAACGGGGGTAATACCGCTATGTTGAATGCCCAATCAGCCTGGATCGTCGCCAACCGGGTTGCCAGAAATATCGTTTTTGTTGGAGGCGTTGGCGACTGTGTACAGAACGGCGACAATCCCCCCGGCTCAAATAATGCTATTGAATGGAATCGCTATGTTGCAGGTATCGCACCAATAGAAAGCCCTGCGCTGACAGGCCTTCCCCAAGGCATTCCGCTCAGCGTCACTGTTGGTAACCATGACCAAACACCCAACGGAAATCCCAGCGGTACATCGACCTACTACAACCAGTATTTTGGATACAATCATTTTAACGGGCGCAATTATTATGGTGGCCATTACGGTACCGATCATAACAACAATGACAACCATTTTGAATTGTTCAGCGCAAGCGGTGTTGATTTTTTAGTGATATCAATGGAGTATGATCAAACGGCGGGATTCTCTGCTCCCGGTGGCGTATTAGACTGGGCAGAAGGACTGGTTCAGACATACAGCAACCGAAAAGTGATCGTGCTTACACATTATGGCATCAATGAAGACCAGTCATTCAGTACACAGGGCTCATCGATTTATAACAGGCTTAGGGCATACCCTAATTTTCTACTTTATGCCTGCGGGCATGTTCATACAACAGATGGAGAAGCGAGAAGAACGGATGTATATAATGGCAACACGGTACACACCCTGCTTTCTGATTACCAGGGCTGGACAGGAGGCGGTAACGGTTTATTGCGCATTTACGAATTCGATCCTAAGATGAATACCATGACATCAAAAACTTTTTCACCTTACCTCAATACTTACGAAACAGATGCTGACAGTGAGTTCGGCCTGCCCGTTAATTTGGGTGCTTATACACTGATCGGTGAAACAAATGTTGCTTCCGGTTCCAATGCCTGTGTTAGCTGGCCCGGGCTTTTGGAGACGACCGAATACGAATGGTATGCAGAAATTTTTGACGGTGACAATACAACTACCGGACCGTTGTGGACATTCACGACACCGGTGAATGGCCCGCTGTCCGTTTCTTATTTTTCACTTAGTGCAACACCGGAAACAAAAAGAGTGCGGCTGAACTGGAGAACTTCATCAGAGATAAATAACCATCACTTTAATATTGAGCAATCAACTAACGGAAGCACATTCATAAAGATCGGCGAAGTAGCCGGCAATGGCAGCACATCCATACCGCATGACTATATTTTTTATGACGATGCCCCTGTTAAAGGAAGATCTTTTTACCGTTTGCAACAGGTTGATGTGGACAACAGGTTCAAATACACAGACATGGTTGCGGTTAAGTATGGTGATAAGACAAGGTTCGGGATATTCCCGAATCCTGTTACCGGCAGCGACATAAACATATACTTCAATGAAACGGTAAAGGGTGAGTTGAGAATTATTATTTATGATATGGCGGGGAAGGAGGTACACAAACAAAGCACTAATGCTTCTGCCGGCCATGTAAGGTTACAACCAAATCTTTTCGGTGGAATATATACCGTGCTTATCACCGGGAATGATATCAATGAGATAGAAAAGATCGTTGTAACAGGTAAATAATAAATCTAAATTCAGTAACTTTTATTTCCAAAACCTTCAGTCATGTTACAACGCCTCGTACTGATCGCCATCCTTGCATTTGCAACGGCTTTCATTACTTCCAAAATAATATTTGTCGCTGCTCCTTCAAATACTGCCCGGGCAATTAATATTGAAGAATATAAAAAGAAAAGCATCATTCGCTGCGGCCCTGATTGGGAGTCACTCAAAGCCTGGCTTGAAGAAACGGACATACCTGCTATACCAGGCGCGGGAAATTATAAATGGGCCATTTCTACAAAGAACGACAGCGCCCAGTTCTATTTCAACCAGGGCATTAATATGTACTATAGCTTTCACATCATTGAATCGATGGCATCATTTAAGAAAGCTGCAAAGTTTGACCCGGAATGTGCTATGCTATACTGGGCGCAGGCGCTTGCTTACGGGCCAAATATCAATGACCTGGGTTATGCCGCTTCGCCTGCGGCATTGCAGGCAACACAAATGGCAAGGAGTTTATCAGGCAAAGCGGGTAAAATGGAAAAGGCGCTCATCAATGCGATTTCGGTACGGTATACTGCCGACTCTGCTGATGCAACCCGTGCAAAGTTAAATGCTGAATATACCACGATGATGAAAGCTGTTTATGAAAGATTTCCCGGCAATGCGGATGCACAGGCACTGTATGCAGATGCCATGATGCTGGAACATCCCTGGGACCTCTGGCATGTGAACGGAACAGCCAAAGCATGGACACCATTGATCAGAGCCGTGCTGGAGAAATTACTTTTAAAGAACCCCGGTCACCCGGGCGCCAATCATTACTATATCCATGTGATGGAGCCATCGCCGTATGCAAACAAAGCACTGCCCAGCGCTGACCGCCTGGGTAAACTTACCCCGGGATTATCGCACACCGTGCACATGCCCTCGCATATTTATTTACGTACGGGCCAGTATCAAAAGGGAGTTACTGTCAATGAAAATGCGGCGAACAGCTATAAGAATATAATTCCGTTATACAGCCCGGTAACCGGTAATGATTTCCTGTATATCATTCATAACCTCCACATGCAAACCAATAATGCGATGATGGCGGGTTTATCCGAATATTCCACCCGGACGGCATTGGAAACAGCTCAAAGTATATCTGCAGATTACCTTGCGTTTCCTGCACCACTGGGTTCCTATGTTCAGTACCTGCACATGACGCCAACACTGGTAAATGTACGTTTTGGTAAATGGGATGACCTGCTGACTGCAAAACAACCGGATCAAAAACAGGTGTACGCGAATATCCTCTGGCATTTCGGAAGAGGAATGGCATTCGCTGGCCAGTCAAAACTTACTGATGCAGGAAATGAATTAAAAAATATGCAGGAACTGATGAAGGACAGCAGTCTTTATATTCCCTTCCCTCCTTTTTCCCCGGCGATCGATGGTGCTGTAGTGGCAGAAAAGCTGCTGGCAGGCAGTATAGCACTGGCAGAAAAAAAATATTCCAATGCCATTGCTGCCTTTACCAAAGCTGTTAGCACCGAAGAAAACATGGTATATAACGAACCGAGGGACTGGCTGCTGAATCCAAAACACTACCTGGGAAATGCATACCTGCAGGCCGGCCGCCCGCTGGACGCAGAAAATATTTTCAGAAAAGACCTTTTGAACAATAACGAAAATGGCTGGGCTTTGTTTGGAACCTACCAGGCATTGCTGCCACAAAAGAAAAATACAGAAGCAGCGAAAATGATGTCAAGATTTAATAAAGCATTTACTGGATCGGATATAAAAATAAAGGGCGCTGTGTTTGACCACTCACCTTAAAGCTTCCCCGAATAACCTGTTAAAAATACCTGGTCAGCTCATCCCGCCATACTAATATGATGACCCCTGCGATCGCTAAGAGGGAGTATAGCCAGCTTAAAGGCGATATCTTTTTCTTATAAATGATCACGCTTACTAAAATAACGGATACAGGTAAAAGTGAAAAAATGGTATAAGCAGCAGCTGCATTCATCCGGGTAATGGCAATCAGCGCAAACGATAATCCAAGCACAGCGCCAAACAAAATTCCGTTAAACATTAACCAGGCCTTTTGCTTATCCGCCAGGAAAGGTTTAATAAACGGCGTATGCTTGTTACGAATGATGTCAAATATCATTAATGCAAGAAAGGCGGTTATGATGCGTATCCAGGTACCATGAAATGCAGATATGGTATTCCCTGTTTCATTCATGGTCTTCTTCGATAAAATAAATGCAAGTCCCGTTAAGGCAGCGGCGGCAATACCAAATAAGAGTCCCGGTACCGGTAAGCCAAAATTTTCTTTTCCCACCTCATCTTTTTCTGCACTGTTATTTATCAACAGCAAAAGAAAGATAACAGTTATGAACATAGCGCCAATGCCTAACCAATTCATTGTTTCGCTGAGAATAACCAAACCAAATAGCCAGGTAAAACCCGGCCCAAGCGTGGTTATCATGCTGCGCCTTCTTGCGCCTAATATGCGGAGCGAGTAAAATCCAAAATAATCTCCCAGTGATTTACCCAGAATACCGGAAATACCCAGCCACAGCCAGTTAGAGGAACTGGGAACAGTGAATAATTCCCAGGGCATTAACCCGTCTATTACACAGACCAGTATACCCAACAAAAAAATGCTGAAGAAAAGAGCAGCCTTGTTTAGTGTATAAGCGCTGACAAGCCTTGAAAGCTTTGCGAGGACAAAAGTTGAAATTGTCCATGCAACCAATGTTGCCAATGCAGCGGTATAACCTGTAGTCATTACAAAACAAATTAGCTAAATACTGTTGCTATTACAAATACCCGCTTTCATACATTTTTTTTTAAATATTACCAGTGAATGCTCATGCAAACGGCTCTTCTGCCGTTACCGGGTCAATGATCTGTTTGACAATACTTATCTTTTTCGCTGAAAAGCCCACAAAACTGGCATGTTCCAGCAGCGCTTCCTCGTCAGGAGCTATGTACACGCAATACAGTTTATTATCGGTCACATAGCTCTTCACCCAGTGGACCTTCGTTTTCATATGTTGCAGTACATCACATGAATGCCGTGCCATATTCTTTAGTTCTGTTTTTGAAAGCAAACCTGCATCCTGGCATTCTCGTTCAATTAAAAATCTGGGCATATATAATTAAGTTTCTTTTATAAAACAATTATAACAGGTAAGCAAGCCTTGCCGAAATGACCATATTCCTTTGCTTTAATCCTTTAAAGGCGCCGTCCTTTTTATTAACGTTCAACAGGCCGGGAGTTACTCTTGCACTCAAAGCCACCTTCTTTTTATAAGTATAACCTGCACCAATGGGCACGCCCAGGTCAAAACTGTTAAGTTCTTTTTTTATATCATTTTTTGTAGTTCCCCCGCCACCCATTCCGGTTGAAGTCGTCTTTTCTTTTGCACTTAATAATAACCCGGGCTGCAAACCTGCTTCGGCAAAAAAGCCGCTCCTGTGCTGAAAACGGGCCAGCAGCGGAAGGTTCAGGTAATTCATCCTGCATTCCGTTTTTGAGGTGTAATAACTACTTTCCCCATAGCTGTATTGGTCCCCCTGTTGCGAATAAACCAATTCAGCACGGATACCCAGCGTTTCGGCAATACTAAGCACAGGTGTGCTGATACCCGCATGGAAGCCCATGATAGATCTGTTGTTTTCTGAATTGTCGCCTGCCAGGGTTGAAGAATTTCCGCCTAAGAAAACTGCAGCAGCGGCCAGGTTATTCATTTTCGTTCCTTTTTTATCACCTAATTTTTCCCGGTGATCCACGGCCTGGGCAAAAAGCGTAACAGCAAGGAAGGGGAGGGACAAGATCAATAATAATTTTTTCATGTTCTTTTAGTTTTTGTTTTAATAATAGTGTTTAAAATATTTAGTGAGAAGCGATCATTGTTTGACGATCATCAGCAACCGGCGACCTGAAATCTCCAAACCTGATAGCGGATGCCCATGTGGAATTTCCTGATGCTAATTTTCCCAGGTCTTTATATAACCCGCAGGGCGAACCACCCCGTCCCAATATGAATGGAAACTTTACCTTGGTAAGCGGCAGTTTTTCCACTCCCGGAAGTGAATTAAAGATCTCGATGATATAATCATAGCAATTAAATTTCTTCAGGTTATATTTCTTTTTTGCGAGTTCCCGGCATTTGTCCACTATAGCCGAAAATTCCTCCTTTGACAATTTCCTTTCCAGGGAAGCATCATATTCTCTGTTGCAGTTATCCAGGATCTTTGACCTTGCCTGTTTAAAAAGGCATGTCACCGGTATCCGCGGGTAAAATCCAAATGACCTGCTGGTAGTTTTCCCTGTCAGTAAATCCCTTTTTGAAAGTATTAAGAACACATGACCGGGTTCGCCTTTTTTATAAACTCGATCCGGTTTGTCATTAACAGGCACATCTGCACAAATGGTCATAGTATAATCAGCATCATCTCCGAGAGGGTAGAACACCTGCAGTTGCTCACGAATATTGAAAGGTCTTTGATCTTTATGTTTCGCTGAATCGGAGTCATTGCCGGTCTTACCCGCGTCACAGAGAGCTGGTCCGGCGGCCAGTATTAGCACCACGGCCGGCAATAAAATGATTTTGCAGGCAATTCTTAAAAAAATAAAAAATGGATTCATCGCCGGGAGGTTAATTTATGTTTACATGCTATACCGTAACCAGTATGTTATTTGCAACTCGTGGTAGCATAATAATAAGTGGCCTTAAATTCGTTCTCTTCCTCAGTACTGCATGCTTGCTTTTCTGCAACTGTGTACCCGTTGGAAGTTGCATAACAGGTACGGCAGGCTTTTTCCTTCTTACATCCCTGCATGATAAAAATGAATGCCATCAATGCAATCGATGTTGATAATTTTCTGATGTTCATGGCCTGAAATTTTAAGTGTTAGAAGTGATCGGGAAATATCTTCTCTTTCTTTAACAAAACTATTTCTCACTTGGGACGGGGACAAACCAACTTTCCCTGGTTTTATCATTTCCCAAGCAGATTTACCGGCAATTAACAGTTTGTTAATCAATATGTTATATAAATTATACATAAGATCCTATGGCGATATTTTTAAACAAATAAACCGGAAATGAGTATCTTGTATTTGAATGAAAGCAGCATTATTAGAAGAGACGTATGAATTAATTAAGTCGCTCAGCAGAACGGAGAAGCGCTACTTTAAACTATTCGCCCGTTTCCAGCAGGGCGATAAAAGTTACCTGAAGCTGTTCGACATCATCGACAAACAATTGAAATACGACGGGAAGGCAATCAACCGGAAATTGCTTGAAAAAAATAAAGTAAGTAACCTTCCAGCCGTAAAAAAATATTTGTTTGAACAAATAATTGCCTCCATAAAATCGTATGGTGCGTACAAGGATCTTGACAGTGATCACACCGACCTGATAGAAACTTATAAAGTACTCCATTACAAAGGTCTCCATGGGCAATCCGAGAGGTTATTAAAAAAGATCAAAAGCATCACGTTACAGGATGATGCTTTCATTCGTCATTTCTATGTTCTGCTGCTGGAGTATCTAAGGGAAATGTTCAATGCTGATGATCAAAACCCCGACCGGGTACAGCAGGTCCTGGAAGAAAAAAATCATACGCTCGATATCATAAAAAACTATACAATGGTTGGTGACCCGTTCTCTTACCAACGCCTATACCTGAGAAAAAAATTATACTGCCGCACCAAAAAGGAGAAGGACGAACTTACCAGGCTGATGGCCCCGGTTTTAAAGACAAAGGAAACAGATATGATGAGCCGTACCGCTTTGGCGATGCGCAATATGGGTTTGTGTGATTATTATATGGCTATTGGCAGGCCGGAGAAAGCATTTGAAACTTCCAAAGTATATCTTGAGCTGAGAAAGAATGCAGGAAGTTCCGATAAGATCGATGCCACAGCAATTGCAGAAAACCTCCAGCATCTCTGGCTATGCATACGCAGTGGTATATATGAAGAGTTTGAAGACAACATAGAAAAATTCAAGGTGTTGCTCTCAACCATAAAGAACCAGCAGAAATTTATGATCGGGTATGAACGGTGGTATAATTATTCCTTTATCTACTATATCAGGAGAGGACAGTTCACCAGGGCACAGGAATTCCTTGACAGTGAAAAAAAGACCATGGCCAGGATCAGCAATGAGTTCAGTATGAAAGCCAAGATCATGCTGTGGTATTTTACGGCTTACAATCACTATGCAATGAAGGACCACAAAGCAGCCCTTAAAATGATACAAAGGATAATGAACAATGCAAATGAAGAGATGGAAGAATACAGTTTTGCAAAACTGCTGCTCATGTTCATTCACTACGACCTCAAAAATTACGAACTGCTCGAATACCAGGTGCGTTCCTACCAGCGCCTTCTGCAAAAAACGGAGCGTTTGTATAAATGTGAAAAACTAATACTGGATTTTTTTAAGAACGTTTCAGAGGCCGATAGTAAAAGAGTGCGACAGCAGCAACTCGAAGAATTGAAAGAAAAAGTGGCCAGGCTTTTTAAAACTTACTACGAAAGGGGACTTGCTTTTTATTTTGACATACAATCGTGGATCGACAGCGGGCTGATGGGTAAAGATTTTGCACAGCTCGTCACAAGGGCTTCCTGAATTCCTCCAGTATCGTGCAGGTCTTCTGACTTTCACCATCCATCTACCTCATTCATAGGCCAACCGGTGATCCTCAAAGGAATTCCCTTCTGCCGGCGGCGTCAACAGTATACCTACGCCGGCAGAAATTTTGATCTCCTTGTTCATTACACTGGTAATTAAAACCCAGTTTAAGATCATTATATGCCGCTGGTTGAAACCCAGACGGCGGCGATACGGGTAATTT
>DATHEH010000011.1:0-2271 GCA_035318685.1 Ferruginibacter sp. | reverse complement strand
AGTCCTTGGAATTTAATTGCATCAGCACCTGGTTCTTTTTCAACACAATAACGGGTGGGAGATGATGAACAGGTTTTTTGCTGATGGTAGTCCCTGGTAATGCGGGGTCTAAAAAACAACGCACGTGCAATGGGATGTTTTTATTTTCAAGCGGCTTAATGGTTTTGGGATGTATAACCTGTGCGCCGTAATAAGCCATCTCCACTACTTCGCGGTAACTTAATTCAGCGATCACCTGTGCATCCGGGAATTCTTTCGGGTCGGCATTCATTACGCCTTCCACATCTTTCCAGATGGTTTGGTCCTCTGCATTCATGATATTAGCAAAAATGGCGGCGCTGAAATCACTGCCTTCTCTTCCCAATGTGGTGCTTTCATTTTCATCGGTGGCGCCAATAAAACCCTGCGTGATCACAATGTCGTAGGCATCAAATAGTGGTTCTATTTCCGTTTTGATCTTTTGTGTGGTAAAGTTCCAGTCAACAGATGCATCGCGGAAATTATCATCGGTGCGTACAATATCCCTCACGTCAACCCATTTGTTCCTTATTCCAGTTTCATTAAGATAAATGCTTACAAGTGATGTGCTCAATAATTCCCCGCAACAAACAACCTGGTCGTAATAATAATCATATTCCCTTACCGGCTTATCGTGGAGCATCCATTCCACTTCTGTAAAAAAAGTTTTTAATTCTTCTTCGGCCTGTTTCCAGTTTAAAGTGATGAGGTATTTCAGGATGTTCAGGTGTGATTGTTTCACCTGCTCAAATAATTGCAGGGCGTCTTCTTTTCTACCCCCGAAAAAAGCATCCACTACTTTTTCCAGGGCATTGGTGGTTTTGCCCATCGCAGAAATGATCACGAGTATCTTTTCTTCTTTAAATGAACCCAGTATGCCGGCAGTGTTTTGTATCCTTTCTGCGGTGTTGATACTGGCGCCTCCAAACTTAAAAACCTTCATTGGTTAATTGGGTTGATTGAGTTAATTTAGCTTTATGATGCTTGCAAAAATCGGATTTCTTAAGCAATAAACTAATTATTGGTTCAAACATAAATAAACATGAATATCAATCGCAGGATACAAACATTGGATGAGTTCACTATTCAGCAAATGCGTGATTTCCCAAAAGCAACGGGTGAACTTGCAGGATTGTTAAGGGATATTGGTCTTGCCGCAAAAAGGGTGAACATAGAAGTGAATAAGGCGGGCCTGGTTGACATACTCGGTGATGCAGGCAGTATCAATGTGCAGGGCGAGGAAGTAAAGAAGCTGGATGTGTATGCCAATAACCAGTTCATGGGTGTGTTGCAGCATGGTATCTGTTGCGCAGGCATAGGCAGTGAGGAACTGGATGACATTGTTGTGTTTGATGATATTGTAAGTAATAACAGTAAATACGTTTGTCTTTTTGACCCGCTGGATGGCAGCAGTAATATTGACGTAAATGTTTCCATCGGGACCATCTTCAGCGTTTTCCGCCGCGTAAGCGAATTGGGAAAGCCTGCAACGGAGGAAGATTTTTTACAGCAGGGTAATAAACAGGTTGCTGCCGGTTACATCATTTATGGCTCATCTACCATGTTCGTATATGCCACCCGCCGTGGTGTGAACGGGTTTACATTGGACCCCGCTATCGGGGAATATACCTTAAGCCATCCCGATATCAGGTGTCCCGAAAAAGGCAAGATATATTCTGTGAACCACGGTAATTTTTTCCAGTATGATGAACCTGTAAAAGAATATATCACCACCTGCCAGAAAAAAGATAAAACGAATGGTGGTCCATATACACAACGGTATATTGGCAGCATGGTCTCTGATGTGCACCGTAATTTAATTAAGGGAGGCATCTTTATGTATCCCGGTACTACGGATAAGCCAAAAGGGAAATTACGGCTCCTGTATGAATGCAATCCCTTTGCATTTATTGTTGAAAGCGCAGGAGGTATAGCCACAAATGGTAAGATACCGATACTGGACGTGCAGCCCACCGAACTTCACCAGCGCACCCCTTTCTTTATTGGCAGTAAAACAATGATGGAAGAATTGAATACTTATTTAGATGCCAAAAATGGAAATAGCTGATTACCAAAACAAATACCAACCCGATTTTAAACGGTTGAATTTAGAATGGCTGGATAAATACAACCTTACGGAAAGCCATGACCTGGAGATACTGAACGACCCGCAGGGAACGGTGATCAATAATGGAGGATCTATCTTTTTGGCAATGGATGAAGGAAGGGTGATCGGTACGGCCGGCTTGTGGA
>DATHEH010000010.1:0-10771 GCA_035318685.1 Ferruginibacter sp. | reverse complement strand
TTGAACAGAACGCCCTTACCTTCCATCACGGGTTTGCCGGCCTCGGGCCCGATATTGCCCAGACCCAAAACCGCGGTTCCGTTGCTGATAACACCTACCAGGTTTCCTTTTGCGGTATACTTATAAACGTCTTCGGGATTTGCTGCAATTTCCAGGCAGGGTTCTGCCACACCTGGTGAATAGGCTAATGATAGATCACGTTGTGTTTTGGTTTCTTTTGTTGGTACTACTTCTATCTTGCCGGGCCTTCCTTTGGAATGATATTCTAATGCCTGTTGTTTGCGTAAGTCTTTTGCCATAACTGGTGGTTAATTGTTCATAGTTCATTGTTCATAGTAACAGGCTTAAACAACTTTTCATTGCCTGATGAGTATCCCCGGCAATCCTGTTCACTATTAATTCTATTGAACTTTTTTGGTCCCTGGATTTAAAATAATTCTTTAACAAGGGAGATGCAATTTACATAAATACGGGGAGAACAGGTTTATATCACTTTGTTTGGTAGTGTACTATTTTCAAAATATTTGATTTTCAGCTAACATAATTGTATTTTTCTACTACCACTTTAGTGTATTGAGGGTCATAAAATCACAGAAGACGCCAGGATAGTAGCAATAAACACCGGTACCGGAAACTATGTGACTTGCTCAGCATCATAGGGATGACCACTCCCGATCAACATAACCTGGAATATAGGTTCGTAAACGTGGCGATACAGATTGGGGTATGCAAACAAGCATCATTAATTATGGAGTACCCGTGGGATCATTTTTTCAAATCAGGTATTTAGTGCTCATACTGGAGTATCTAATTTAGCTCTGATGACTACCAGCAGGGGTACGTGGCTTGTACGATATCGGAATTTAAAGAGTGGTAGTTGTTCGGTTAACGATCCCTGGACTAAGATTGTCGAAGTGTGGGTTTTATAAATATTTAAGAAGTAGCAGGATACCCCTACCACTTCTAAATAATACTACATGAAAAAAAGGATTCTCTCTGTGGCGGGTTGTTTGATGTTTACAGTAGTATGCTATTGCCAAAAGTCAGGGTGCGCAGATAGCAGCATAAGGGTCAAATATGTTTTCGGAAACACTGGTGTCGCACTGTTCAACAACCCGGATACAAGTGGAACTAATATTTTTACCGGTGAACTTAGCCAAGGGGGGCCTACAGGGATAGCCCTATTAAAAACTACCTGGGGGGATAGTATGATTTGGGCTAAAAAAGTCTTAATGACGGGCACGAGCCGAAATAGTTTTTCATTCCCGGATGGCTCAATTTTATGTACGGGTTACTTTGGTGTACCGCCGTCCACTGAAATACTTTTATGTAGGATTACATACACTGGTAATGTTATGTGGGCAAAGCATTTTAAACTCAGCCAAAATCATTCGTATTATAGAAATGTTTCGAATGGATACTTCAAGAATGTACATATAACTAATAATGCTATTTATGTTAATGCAAGTCTTTTTTATACACCAAATCAAGCGAATAATTTTTATAATGTCGTTATGAAAATTGATCATAACGGCAATCTCATTTGGAGTACGGGATTACGAAAAGATTTACCTGTGACGGTCTTCGATGTTGATTCTCCGGTTTTCTTTAGTAATGAAGTTATTTTTGCAACCAATGTAAGTGAGCATTCTGGTAGCATCACCACTGATACATACACTACCCTTACGCGATTAAATGACATCGATGGAAGTTTAATTGGCAGCAATAGTTACAAAGTTGTTCCAGATGCCACGGCCAAAGGAACTGTTAGTACGTCCTTCAATATTAACCCGGATAATAGCGTTTCTTTGGCAGGTGTAATTGCTGAAAATGTCTTCGGGACTTTATTACCTGGAAATAATCTATTTAATTCCAGGATCGATAATAATCTTAACAGCCAACGGAATTATTATTATACAAATAATTTACCGCTTGATCCAGTTGAGTTTTATTACAGTTTTAATAATCTTAGCCAACATTCTGTTTTAGGCCAAAACTTTTTTAATAGGCATGACAAGTACTTTTTTACGTTCGGAAGCAATGACCAGGTAATACGCAGCAGGAAGTTTGTTGTCCCCCCCGCTAATGCTGGAGTGTTCAGAACGTCGATTACTCTTGATAATAAAGAAAATGTCCATTTTATATACCACTATCCACAGAGCGGCAAACAAGTGAGTGAGTATGCAAGAATTAGCAACTTTGCTCCAACCAGTACCGTTGGTTGTGTCGGAAAGGATACTAATTTTCTAACCACAATACCTTTTGCAGTGACGAAAAATCCATTCACCTGGGATCACGTGGCGTCTAACATTATTGTTGGTGCCGATATCCCGTTTACTGAAGATACTGCAATTGTTACCAAAGAATTAATCTGTAAGGTTGTCAGCTATTGTGACAGCATTAAAATAAATGGGCCGTCAAATGTTTGCATTAATCAGCCGGTCCGATACACTATTGGGAAGAACAATGGATGTTTTAAAAATTCCGATTGGAAGATTGATAGTGACATAGCAAATATTATAAATCTAGAGGGAGATAGTGCTATAATAGTAAGTTTTAAGAAGGCGTTTAATGGTTACATTCGAGCGGAACTAAATAATTGTGTCGTAAAAGATAGTTTTTTCGTAACAGCGATTGACCCTCCCAATGTGAAAATTCTTAATCGTGATTCGGTACTTTGCCCTGGCACAACTATTACATTGAGCACTTCTCCTGGATTTACAAATTACTTATGGCAAGATGGGGCAGCGACTTCTTTTTATACGGTTTCAAATGCTGGAATTTATAAGGTTTCAGCTACAAGCGTTTGTGGTATTCGATCCTTAGATAGCCTGGTTGTAAATTTAACTGATACCAGTTTCAACATTATTCGTGCCCAAACTATTTGCCGGTTTGATTCTGCATTTATTAATTTGCCGACCGACATTACAAATGTAACATGGCAACCTTCCGGATCAGCCTTACTGAGTGGAAGTACATTTATGGCCTTTCCAAAGCAGAATACCGAATACTTATTCAAAGCTCAACGCTACCCTAATTGTGACGTTGTCGGGGTAAGCATGGTAAATGTAAAAACATGCCAGCAATTCGTGTTTATGCCAAATGCTTTTACACCAAATGGGGATGGATTAAATGATGTGCTAAAAGCCACCCTAAATAGAACACCTAAATTTTACCAGCTCAACATTTTCAGTAGATACGGACAAAAGATTTTTGAGTCCAGGAACCCTCTAATTGGGTGGGATGGCAGATACAAAGGGAAGCACCAAAATACAGGTGGATATGTATGGCAAATAACTTATCAATTTACCGGTGGCCAGGTACTGGTGGAAAGTGGAGAATGCCTATTGATCCGGTGATTTTTGTTACCTATTTTATCTCAGACATTATACCCCGGATATATTAGATTTTACTTTAAAACTCCAGGTTATTTCAAATTGTGCCACCACTTCCCCGGATCCGTTTCTTCCATAAGATCTGGCCGTAATGATCTTTCCTTCATTACTGGCTATGGCGTCTTCAATGGTTTTTTTGATGATCAGGCCTTCGTCGCAGGTGAAGGTTGTTTTGCCAACGGCTTTTTTTGTAAAATCTCCCTGCACTTTCAATACCAGCATACTTATTTGCGGGTTACGTTTATAAACATGTGCAAGGGCCAATACGCCGGTACTCATCTCAGCTGCCATGCTCAGGCAGGCAAAATAGGTACTCTTAAAAGGATTCTGGCTAAACCATTTGTAGGGGATAGTGACCACACATGTTTTTTCATCTGCGGTCAATACCCTTACTCCGGCAAAAAATGCGCTGGGCAATTTTGTAAATAAAAAGATCCTGAATTTAAAAGGGTTATTGATAAGGCGGAGAAAACTTTCTGCGTTACTCATAAGTAAATTTAACCAATTGTGCCTTTGAAATTATATTTAATGATAAGATAGTAGCGGTGGAATACCAGCCCCGGCGATCGCCGCGGTTGATGTCAGCCCCAACCGCAAATTCAAATTTAATATTCAATAACTAATCCCCGTACATTTTCGGATTCAAGGCTCTTGGCGCCTAAAAACTCCTGCACCCTTGCCCGGGTATAACTTTTTTTACCATCTTCCAGGTATACACTGTTTTGGGTATGAATGCGCTCACCCTTTTCATTTAAGATGATGAATACCGGGAAGCCAAAGCGCTGGGCATAGCCATATTTTGCGAAAACTTTTTTGTTCTCATTCTCTTTGCTGTAGTTTAAATGATACCAGATAAAGCCCGCATTGATAACAGAATCGATCTTTGGATCGGCCTTACAAAATCCTGCAAACTCGATACACCAGCTACACCAGTTGCCGCCACCCTGGATAAGTACATATTTATTTTCTGCCTTTGCCTGTTTTATCGCAGCAGCAATATCTTTTTCTGCATCGGCTTCGGGATGATATAATTTATTTTTTTCTGTTTGTGCATTAGCTATATAACTAAAAAGACAAAGTGTTACCAGCAGTACATTTTTCATCGGCTATTATTTGTTTACTTCTACCACACAAATTACGGCATTTTGGTTATTGCCTGCTTTAAAGCCGATGGTGCCTCCTGTACCCGTTGAAAAATTAACATTAGCTATATTATTTTGTTGCAGTGCCTCCGCAACCTTTGCTCCATACCCCGCCTGTGCACTTTTTGAAATAGTATTGTTAACAGCATACCAGTCGATAACCTGTTTGGTTACCACGATGGCAAATACATCTTTGTTGCCAACATTATCCGGCACCATGCTTTTTCCACGCGGAAATAAACGGTAACCTGTGATGCCGCAATAAGGTGAGAAAGAAGTTTTGGTGGGATCTTCTTTATTCGGGTAAGGAAACAATGTATAGCTGCTGCCATCTGTTTCCTGCCCGAAAATATAAATATTACACTCGGTCGAATTCTTTATTTCCATTTTGAATTTGGTGCCCGGCGCAACGGTACCCACGGTTTCAAAAATATTATCTGCTCTTAATTTCAAAGGAATGTATTGCTTGTCGTCATTCTTTACCAAACCTATGGCGGCTTCAAAAGCTACACTTACTGCAGCGCCACGTTTGGGCATCGGATCAATGCCATAAGCTTCACGGGTAAATTCTATGAAGTCTGCATAGCGAATCCAGGCAATACCATTATTGCCCCATTCGGGTCCCCAACTGTTCATGATCTGGAAAGCCTGCTTACGGTCATCATAACCGATCACGCACATGGCATGTCCGCCAAAACCCATCTGGCTACGGTCTTCATTACTTGGCTCCCAAAGGTCTTTGCCCAGCATGTCCTGCATAAATGTACCACCCACCATCATGCCTATAACTACCGGTGCATCTTTTGCGAGGTGTTCTTTTACGGCACGAACATTTATGCCATCTACGCTTTCACCGTCAGTCAACCTGGTGAAACCATGCATACGGTTCTCTTCGGCTTTGTTTAACAGCATGTCATTAGGTTGCCTGCTGCAATCCTGGTCGGTATAGGGAAAATCATTATAGGGTACCACACCTTTACTTTTCATCAATTCCATCGCGTTCTGTATATAAGCGCCCTGGCATCCTTCGAGGCCGATCTGGTTATATACAAAGGCAGGACTGTATGCTGTAGTGTTGCCGCTCTGCCCGGTTGATGCCGCTTCAACAATTGTTCTTGCGGCATATACACTGCTCCACGCAACACATGATCCCTGTTTGCCCTGGTTTTGTCTATCGGGTGCAAAGCGTAATAAAGAAACACTTTCGGGTAACGGGTTCTTTGTATTGTCATCTGCCAGCCCTTCATAAACACTGGCCTTTTTAAATTGCTCAGGACTAAAGCTATACCCGCTTTGCGAAAAGAGGTTCTGTATCACGCTTGATCCGCCACCGCTGCCACAACCGTCTTTGAAAAATAAAAAGTATGCAGCTGCTCCGAGTACCAACAATATCAATATGCCTTTTTTTCCGCCGCCACCGCCCCTGCCGAATAGCCCAAGGAGTAAGGGCAGGAAGCTCAATAATCCACCACCACCGCCGCCGCCACCTCGTCCGCCGGATGAACGGCTTTCGTCAAAGTCCTGTTGATCCATCGGGTCATCTTCCATGCGTATTGGCATAATAAATTTTTTAGATTATCAAGATACTTAAAAAATAAGGGTAATGTATCAGTTTGAAATTAATCTACGGTTTCGACAGGAATAGCTACAAGACTCAAGCTGCAAGGGATAAGCATGATAACTACGGGTTGCTCTCTTGTGGCTTCTACCCTTGCAGCTCAACCTGGCAACTTTCAAATTGAGACACTACTAAAATAAGAACAATTATAATGACGCAAGTGCTGCTCGGATGGTTACAAAAAAAGGCTATTGTTTTTCCAGTATCTCAAATTGCCGGGATACACTGATCCCATTTTCATCCACCAACGTGATGATATGTTTACCCGGCAAAGGGCTTAACCCTACCTGGTGAAAATTTTCTGTGCTACCGATGAATGCATCATCCAGACTCCAGAATATTTTTACGCCTGCCCTGCGGTGGGCCGCGGTGAAAACCGTTTTGCCTTTTTCACCGGTTATTTCCAGGGGTACATAAATTTTCGCTTCGGGCTGGGGATAAATAAGCTCGATCAGTTTTCCTGTTTCTGAAAATGCACAACCGGTTTTAAAAGGCGGGAGTATCTTATAATCGGCATTACGTTGTTTATAATAATATTCCATTGCAGGGGAGAGGAGGAACCAGCTTTTGTGCTGCATGTTGGAAGGGCTTTCACATTCTTCTGTTACACGAAAGTTTCCCGTAGCATCAAGGTGCATCATTTTATGGTAAGGACAAAGAGCAGACCTGGTTCCATTCGGCGGCATGAATACAGTGTCCGCATCAGGGCAATCAATATTTGCCCTGTAACCACTTTGCCTGCACACGGGCACATAAATAAAATTATATTTTGGTCTTTCAAACCATTTGCTGTTGGGTAAAAGACGAAAGATGTCAAAGAGGATCGGCGCTGCTGTTTCAATGCCGATAAGTCCCGGCCGCCCTTCACCATCTGTATTACCCACCCATATGGCAACAACATGGTTTGCTGTAACCCCAATTGCCCATCCATCACGGAAACCAAAGCTTGTTCCCGTTTTCCATGCAATTTTTTGAGAGGAAGAGAACTGTTGCCACAGACCTTCATCGCCGGGCCGCATTACTTCCTGCATGGCCTGGAAAGTAAACCAGATCGAAGTTGGATCGAGAGGAATGTTTGTTGTTGGTGGTTTATTGTTTGTGGTTTTGGGTTTGTAATTTAGCGCTAAATAATTGGCTGCATGAAAATCAGTGGCATCTATCTTCCCATGATTTTTTGTCTGATGATTTAAGGTTCTTGCCATGGAAGCATACACCGCAGCAATGTCCCAGGGCGTTACTTCGCAGCCACCGAGTATCAGGCTTAACCCATAAGTATCTGCATTGCGGTTCAGTGTAGTGATACCGCATTGCCGGAGCGTTTCATAAAAACGCTGGTATTTATATTGCTGCAGCATTTTTACAGCGGGTACATTCAAGCTTCTTGATAAGGCCCTGTTTGCCGGAACGGCGCCATCATAACCAAGATCGAAATTCTTAGGTGCATAACTTCCGATCTGTGTTGGTATGTCTGCTATGATGGAATTGGGCAGGATCGCCCCGTCACTTAATATGGATGCGTATAAAATGGGTTTTAATATGCTGCCCGGGCTTCTCGGAGCTGCGATGACATCAACATCGGCTTCCATTTCTTTATTATAAGCGTCGGTGATATTGCCCACATAAGATAACACGTTTCCTGTTTCCACATCAAGTACCAGTGCACAGGCATTATTAATACCGTTTCCTTTTAAAATTGATTGGTGCTGCTGTATGATACGGGATACATTTTTCTGCAGGTTGCCATCCAATGTTGTTTTGATCTTTGTTTCCTGCTTCCATGTTTTATTATCTTTAATAAAGCGCTGCAACAGGTGTGATGCATTTTGCGGAAGCCGTAAAGGTTCATCAGGCAAGGGTTCCAGCCTGGCAAGTTCAACAGTGGAACTGTCTATTTTACCTGCTTTTAGTAAATTGTCCAGTAGTAAATTTCTCTTTCTTAATAATACGTTCCTGTTCCTGCCGGGGTGAACAAGGGCCGGTGCATTGGGTAAAACGGCGAGTGCCGCCATTTCGCCCCAGCTTAATTTATCTGCACTTCTTCCATAATATCGCCATGATGCCGCATCAAGTCCAACAATATTACTGCCGAAGGGAGCATGGCTTGCATACAATGCAATGACCTCTTTTTTTGAATAGGACATTTCCAGGCGCACCGCAAGAATGCTTTCTTTCAATTTGTTCCAGATGCTGCGTTTATCATTTCTTTTTGAAAGCCTGATCACCTGCATGGTGATGGTACTGCCGCCCTGTACTACCCCTTTGTTCTTTATATTCTTTGTTATGGCCCTTACAATAGCAGCCGGGTCAACACCGGGGTGTTTGAAAAAACGCCTGTCTTCAAATACCGTAATGCAGTCGATGAACTTTTGCGGCACATGCTGGTTGTAAGGAAAACGCCACTGCCCGTCGGCAGCGATGGTAGCATTTAATAAATTACCATCTTTATCTTCTATAACATAACTGGTGGGACTGTTAAATAATTTTTGCGGAAGACAAAGCCAGAACCATATCAATAAGCTCAGCAGCACAACTAAAACTATTTTTGTTTTGGTTCGGAGAGATTTTATTTTAAATGATATGTTTGAAATAATATTTTTCATTTGCTAATCTATCGTCCCTATGGGACTTAGCGAGTTTACATTTGCTATTTCTACCAATTTTATGTCCCTAACGGGACTTTTAAATTTAGCTTTAATAAAATATCTATTCACATTTTGATCCAGACTGGACATGACCACGTCGGGACATAATACCGTAGGCATTTAAGATTGGTAAATAAGCTATTTCTACCAATTTTGTGTCCTTAACGGGACTTTTAAAATCAGCTTTAATAAATACCTATTCACATTTTGATCCAGACTGGACATGACCACGTCGGGAAATAATGCCGTAGGTATTTAAGATTGGTAAATAAATATATAAACTGAACGCACCCAAAGTCCCGTAGGGACGAAAGATCTAATCTTCTAATTCTTTGAAAATATATCTTTCATCATATTCAACCTCAAATGCGTTTAAAAATTCTTTGTATTCATTCAAAAATGTTTTTTTCTTATGATGTGCTTCCTGGTTCTTTACATAATCAATCAATTTAGGTAACAAAGATTTATTGTAAGAAAATGCGCCATAACCTTCCTGCCATTGAAATTTTCCGACAGCCAGTTTATTGTCATTGATCCATTTTGAAGAGCCTCCTTTTATATCCTGCATTAAATCAGACAAAGATTGTATTGGCCTCATCCCGATCACAATGTGCAAATGATCAGGCATACCATTAATAATGATCATTTTGTGTTTGTGCTGTTGGACAATTCCGGTAATGTATTCATACAACCTATCCTTCCATGGATTTTGTATCAGGGAATTCCTGTTTTGTACTGCAAAAACTAAATGCAGGTGGATTTGTGTGTATGTATTTGCCATCTGACCTGTTTTTCTTTCGCCCCCAGGGGGCTTATTCATTTCTATGATACGCTACCTGCTACCAATCCTACGTGCCTAACGGCACTTGCTTCTATAACCCGAAAGAGGAGGTTAGGATTAATGAAACCTAATATAGCAAAATAACCGCCGTCCAGGCATATAGGCCCGACAGCGGTTATAAAATATTATTGACTTACTACCTCCACCCATTTTCCATTAACACCTGCTGTAATGCTGTTATCATACATGGCTTCGCAAAAAGTGCCGGGTAAAAAGAAACGGCCGAGATATGATGCATTCAACTGTACATAATAAGTAAGCGTTTCCTTAGGTCGTATATTAAAATAGGTATAGACCCTGTCATCCCTGATATCCTGGTAGGTTGACGGGGATGATTTGAATGCGCCTTCACCGTCAAACATCCTTGCATTCAATATTTCCCAGCCACTGGGGAAGATCTGCGATAATGCCATCTCTGAATAAACGCCACGGTTGCCCGGGTTTGTAATTACAACCTTGGCAACAAAATCACTGCCCTGTGTAAGGTTATTTATTTCTATTGGTTTTCCGTCCTGTGACACATAAGTCACATTCATGCCAAGCACTGCAGGATTATTATTCACCCTTAAGCTGTCACCTGCCAATGGCTGGCCCTGTGTTATCAAACGAACGTATAATGTGTTGCTGCCTTTGTTGGTGACAACAACATTGCTGCCTGTATTCTTAAACAGGATAGGTAATTGCCTGATGTAAGAAGCCGAATTGATGTCAACAACTTTTCCGTCTATATTTCCATTGGCAATGATCTTTGCACCCGATGGGTTTTTACCACAATGTTTTGCAATGGCAATTAAACTGTAAGCCGTTGTTTGTGTGCTGTACCATTGATCCTGCGCCAGTTTTGCGCAAATGCGGCGTAACAATTCTTCTGCTTTCGCTTTTTTACCCAGCAACGTTAACGTTTCCAGAACCATGGCTTCATCTCTTGTATCAGAACCATAGGTAAAACCGGGAGAGGTACGGTTACCAAACTCAGTGGGCAAACCGCTGATGAGATCGAGTGCGGTATTGTCCTGGCCGGTAAGTTTATACGCTGCCGCCAATCGCCATTTTGCTTCAGCAGATAAATATTTGAATTCCTTCAAACGGTTCATGGCGCCCAGTTCAGGAGCTTTTGCCAATGCGAGTGTATA
>DATHEH010000009.1:0-6115 GCA_035318685.1 Ferruginibacter sp. | reverse complement strand
CGCACCTAATGAGGTAAGTTCCTTCGCCAGGCCAACATTTTTGAAAATCTCATTTATCATTTCAGCAGCCTGGGTCAGACTTACTACCGCAAAGAAGTTTGATGGTATCAGGAATGAATAAACCGTTGCATCATCACTCGGCCTGAACATGGAATGTATCAACCCGATCTTTTTTGTTGGATAGCCATAGCCACCCAATGGCACACCATCCGTGGCCCAGCTTGTTGTTCTTTCAAATTTGTAAGGACCATTATTTTCTAAACGTTGCTGTTCTTTAAACGTTTTTACAATTAATCGCATGGCTGCAAGCCAATCTTTGTCAAAAACAGAATAATCATTTGTTGCATCCCAGTAACCCCAACTCAACCGTATCGGATAACACAAACTGTCTATCTCCCACTTACGTTCATGAATGCCGGGCTTCATTATTGTTTTATCATCCTTCCATTCGCTGATCTTTGTTTCATCTTTATAAAAAGCATTTGCATAAGGGTCCTTTAATATACACTTCACCTGGCGATTGATAACACCTTTGATCAGTTCCTGTAAATTTTTATCCTCTTTCATTAAAGGCAGGTAGGGCCAAACCTGTGCCGATGAATCCCTCAGCCACATAGCATCAATATCACCGGTGATGACGAATGTATCCGGTTTGCCATTGATGATCTCAAATTCAATGGTTGTATCTAATGTATTGGGGAAACAATTCTCAAAGAGCCATCCGATCTCTTTATTGCCGGTATTCTTTTTTACTTCATCAATTAGTTTTTCAACCGCGGAACTTTTGAATTTTCGCTGGCTTTCCGGAACCCTCACCACGGGGAAATCATCGTTCCATTTTCCAAAAGAATAATTGCTCATTAATAAGCCGGCAGAAGCAAACGATGTTTGCTGTAAGAATTTTTTCCTGTCCATGGCGTTAAGTTAAAAAGAAAATGCATCCGCCAGTTGACGAATGCATTCTTTATTTATGGTCTGATGTCCCGTCTGACCATAATTGTATTTTTTTGCTGGTCAGACGATGTCGTCAGACCATGACAGCTATTCAACCCTCACCTGTTTCTTTACTGTTGCACCTTCATAAACTTCAGGAATGAACTGCCTTTCTTTTACCAGGAAGCCGTTTCCTTTTTCACAAAAATGAACTTTTAAATTTTCAACGCTGAAAGGACTGCCTTCGGGTATATCGGCAATATTGCTGTAACCAATGTCGTGTCCATCAATGATAGTAACACAACCGCTCCCGATCGCTTCCATTTTATTGCCTTCTTTTATCAGCATCCCCGTGTCTTCACCAAGTCCGATGCCAATTGCGCCGGGACTTGAAGCCACAGCCTGTGCCAGCCTGCCAAACCTGCCACGCTTTTCAAAATGGCTGTCGATGATGATATCTTCTATGAACGCAAGGCCGGTGGTGATCTTTACTTCTCCTTTCAGGTGCGCCTTTGTAGCATTGCCTTCATAGATCATGGTATTGCTCATGGCCATTGCGCCCGCTGAAGTTCCGGCGACCACGAAATTCTCTTCCGTTTCATACCTGTCCGTAACGATGTGCAATAATTTTGTTCCGCCAAATGTACTGGTAAGACGTAACTGGTTACCCCCGCTGAACAAAACAACATCACAGTTTTTTATACGCTCCAGGTAGTCTGCATTGTTGGCATCATTGCGGTTCCGGATGTGCATGATACCGATATTGGTACAACCTATCTTGCCAAAAGCATTGAGGTAGTTGTCGCCAACTTCGTAAGGGATCATACTTGCTGTGGTGATGACTTCTATACGGCTGTAGGGGCCGCCGGCTTCTTCCACGATACGGCGTAGAATGCCAAGTTCAAAAAAGTTGAGGTTATTGCGTTGGATCTCTCCTTTCTCCAGGTCTGTGCCTTTATCTTCCGCCCCGCCAATCGCAATCAGTTTCCCTTTGACAAATTGCATTTAATCATTTTTATGATTAACGCAAAAATACGGGAATTCGTGTGAGCTTATCTGTAACTAGTTATTAACCACCTGTTAATTAAGGGGAAAAATTGAATTTGCGAAGTTCGGTTTGAACCACATAGAAACATAGAGAGCAATAGAAAAACCCAATATGTCCTGAACTATGTTGCCTATGTTGCTATGTGGTTCAATTTTAGGATTATGTCTTGGCAAACTTCTCTATTCCCTCCGCCAGCCTGTCTAAATTCTTTGTGCTTGTATAAACATTGGGCGTAATACGAACACCTTTGATGTTCTCCCATTCAATGCCAACACTATGGATCTTATAATTATTCCAGAGATAACCATCCAGTTCTGCAGGTTTTTTACCATCAACACTTACCAGCCCAATGGCGCAGCCAAATTCCTTTTTAAAAGACGTATGCAGTTTTACCTTTGGAATATCCTTTACTTTATTCATCCAGTAATTCTTTAAATAAAGTAAACGTTCTTCTTTTCTTTTACCACCGATCATATCATAAAAATCAATAGCTTTATCAACGGCTTCTTCTATAAAGAAAGGCCTTGTACCCAGGTGTTCGAACTTGCGGATATCATCTTCTTCTTTTTCTCCTGCGCCAAACAATGGCCATATGGTTTTAATTTTTTCTTTGCGCACATACAAAAAGCCGGTGCCTATCGGCGCACCCAGCCATTTGTGCAGGCTTGTTCCAAAATAATCGCAGTTGAGGTCGGGTATGGAGAACTGGAACTGGGCAAAAGTATGTGCACCGTCCACCAGCACATCAATATTTTTTTTCTTTGCGGCGTCTGCAATCTTTCTGACGGGTAGTTTTTGTCCAATCCAGTTTATCATGTGGGTGATCTGTACCACTTTTGTTTTAGAAGTAAATGCATCGGTGTATTGCTTCACCATGTAGTTGTCATCTTCGCTGGGCAATTCCAGGTTTATCCACACGAGTTTGATCCCTTCTCTTTTTTCTCTTTGCTTCCATGCGCCGATCATATTGGGATAATCCTGTTTGGCAAGCACCACTTCATCACCTGCTTTTAATTCCAAACCGAAGATCACTGTCTCCAGTGCTTCAGATGCATTGCGGTGCAGGGCGATCTCTTCCTTATCACAACCTGCAAGCTGCGCAAGATTTTTTCTTAACGGCTCTCTACCCTGGTCGATAACCCGCCACATAAAATAACTGGGACCTTCATTACAAAAATCATAATTGCGCTTCATGGCCTCTGCAACTGTTTTTGGCGCGGGCGCAACACCACCATTATTTAAATTAATAAAATTGGGCGCAATGGTATAAGATTGCTGCACATAATACCAGAAGTCCTCATCCGTGGCAAGATCAGCCGGGGACATCGGTGAAGCATTCTTCAATGCCGCTTCCAGGTCGCGGCTCCATGCCGGCTGCAGGATAGTGGCGGTAATGGCTGCTGCAGATAATAATCCCACTTTATGAATGAAGGAACGGCGATCTGGCATGAGTTTGATTTTTAGACTTACAATTTACAAATTTTGTTTTTTGCAAAGCAAGATGATTTTGGTAATTTCCATGCCAAGGTCAAAAGTAAAAAGTCAAAACCCAAAACCGGAAAAACTTTTGGGTTTCTACTTTTGAATTTTGACTTTATTGAAACACTAAAATATTAAACTGCATTTATGAAGATCGTTGAAATTAAAGTGCTGAAGGGGCCCAACTACTGGAGTGTTCGCCGTACCAGATTGATACAGATGAAACTGGACCTGGAAGAGATGGAGCAACGCCCTACCAGCAAGATCGAAGGTTTCAGGCAGCGGCTGGAAGCGATGTTTCCCACAATGATCGAACACCGTTGCAGTGTGGGTACACCCGGCGGATTTTTTGAGCGTGTGGATGAAGGTACATGGATGGGACACGTGATCGAACACATTGCACTTGAATTGCAAACCCTCGCAGGAATGGATACCGGTTTCGGGCGCACAAGGGGCACCGGTAATGAAGGCGAATATTATGTATGCATGAGCTATATTGAAGAAGACGCGGGTGTTTATGCCGCAAAGGCCGCGGTGAGGGTTGCACAGGCATTGGCAGACGATGAAGAATATGACCTTGCCGATGATATCATGAAACTTCGGGAGATAAGGGAAGAAACAAGGATGGGGCCGAGCACTGCATGCATTGTGGATGAAGCAGCAAAAAGAGGAATACCTTATATACGTTTGAATAAACATTCCCTCGTGCAGCTGGGTTATGGCGTTCACCAGAAAAGAATAAGGGCAACCATTGCCAGCACGACGGGTAATATTGCAGTGGATATTGCCTGTGATAAAGAAGAAACAAAGAATTTATTGGGTGATGCTCAGATACCTGTTCCAGGCGGCGATGTGGTAAGGACCGAACAGGGATTGCAGGATGCCATTGACAGGATCGGCTATCCCTGCGTGATAAAACCCATTGACGGAAACCACGGCAAAGGAAATACCACCAATATCACCACCTGGGAAATGGCACTAAAAGCATTTGAAGCGGCAAAGGTTTATGGCCGTAGCGTGATCGTAGAAAAATACATCACGGGTTTTGACTTCAGGATACTTGTCATCAATTACAAATTCATTTGTGCGGCATTGCGTACACCGGCCTCTGTTGTTGGCGACGGTCAGCATACGATCCAGTATTTAATTGATGAAGTGAACAGCGACCCGCGACGCGGCTATGGACATGAAAAAGTGCTCACGCAGATAACCATTGACCAGTTCACACAAAAGATGCTGGATGAAAAAGGTTATAGCCTGGAAACCATTCCTGCAAAAAATGAACTCGTTTTATTAAAACCAACAGCCAATCTTTCAACAGGCGGAACGAGTACAGATGTAACCGATGAAGTTCATCCCGCCAACGTGATCATGTGCGAAAGGATCGCAAAGATCATCGGCCTTGACATTTGCGGAATTGATATCATGGCTACCGATCTTAGAACACCGGTAAAAGAAAATGGCGGAGCGATCCTGGAAGTAAATGCAGCGCCGGGATTCAGGATGCACATCGATCCTTCTGTTGGCCTGCCACGCAACGTTGCCGAGCCGGTTGTTGACATGCTTTTTCCAAAAGGAAGCGCAGGAAATATTCCCATCATTGCCATTACCGGCACAAATGGTAAAACAACCACAACAAGATTAACGGCCCACATTGCAAAAACCGCCGGTTACAAAGTTGGCTATACAACCAGTGATGGCGTGTACATACAAAACCAAATGATGATGAAGGGAGATTGCACGGGACCCGTATCATCAACCTTTGTTTTAAAAGATCCTACTGTGGACTTTGCCGTACTGGAATGTGCAAGAGGTGGTATCCTGAAAAGTGGTTTGGCATTCCAGAATTGCGATGTTGCGGTTGTAACAAATATCAGTGCTGATCATATTGGCCTGGGTGGTATTGACTCTATGGAACAAATGGCAAAAGTAAAAGCTGTTGTGCCCGAAACGGTTTTTAAACATGGCTATGCTATTTTAAATGCCGAGGATGATCTTGTGTATGCAATGAGGAAAGGCCTGGATTGCAATGTTGCTTTGTTCAGCATGGATGAAAAAAATCCTCGCATCATCAAGCACTGTAAAGCGGGTGGATATGCCGCCGTATTTGAGAACGGCTATATCAGCATCATGAAGGGCACCTGGAAGATAAGAATCATAAAAGTTACCGAAGTACCCGTTACCTATGGAGGCAAGGCGATCCACAATATCATGAACTGTTTGCCAGCTGTAATGAGCACCTATTTCTGGAGAAACATTGAAATAGAAGACATCAAGCTTGCATTGCAAACCTTTGTGCCTTCTCCTTCCCAAACACCCGGAAGGCTAAATATGTTCCAGTTCAAAGAATTTAAATTTTTGGTTGACTTTGCACACAATCCTGCCGGGCTTGAACTGCTCTGTGATTTCATAAGCAAGATCGACGGCACGCCAAAAGTAGGTATCATCAGCGGCACCGGCGATCGCAGGGATGACGACATCAGGGAACTCGGAAGAATAGCAGGCAGATCTTTTGATGAGATCATCATGCGCCAGGATAAACACTTACGGGGCAGAACAGCAGAAGAAATTGTGCAGTTATTGGGAGAAGGTATAGATGAAACAAAACCAAAAGATATTCCCATCACCATCATCTATAATGAAAAGGAAGCCATC
>DATHEH010000008.1:0-3144 GCA_035318685.1 Ferruginibacter sp. | reverse complement strand
CTATTTTATAACATTCCCATTTATCGGTATCAATATTTTTCTCAATGGCAATGGCGCTTTTGTAAGAGATAACTGCTTCACCGGAATAACCACCGGTAATAAGGGCGATTTTTTTCTTCATTCTTTTGTGAATGGTTGTTTAAGCAAAGAAACGAAATATAGCTTAGGCTTTTAAGTTTATGGTTGCTGTGGCTGAAAATTTATCAATTTAACATTTTCAACCAACCGCTTACTGTTCTTCATGCCTATCGCCGATCCCTTCATTACCCGAATCCAGTACATATTTCCACTTACCATCCGCCTGTTTTTTCCAGATGCTGACATAGGTCCCGTAAAGGATGGTATCCTGTTGTGCCGGCTTGAGGGCATAAATACCATACGTGTATCCGAGTTCACCGGATTTGGCCACTGCCCCGTGCCTGGGTTCCCACTTTAAAATATAAGAAGAATCATTTTGCTGGATAAGGAAATCGATCGCATCTGCACCAACAATGGGCATACGATCCGGCTTAAGCAATACCCCATTGCTGTCGATATATTCCAAAAAGGCGTTCTTCATTCCTTTTTCTTCACTCATTTTAGAGAAAGCCCTGTCTGTATTCATCATATCGATCCTGTCTGTAGGCCCGGCTACCGTTTTTTTCTTTGAGAAAAGATCACAGGAACTAAAGACCAAAATAGTAAACGCAAAAAACAGGAATTTATTCATACAACAATTACCTAAAATCACCCTAACAAAAAAGGCGAAAGTATCTTTAAAATACCCTCGCCGTGTAGCAGGAAATATCACCTGCCTGTAATACCCGCCAACCGGCGGATTATAAAGAATTTTTTTGGCAATGAAAGTGAGCTGGTTATTATAACGATCCACGATTCACGCTCTTTAAATATGCAGTTTGTCTTTTTTCGCTAACAATTCATCCACTGTTTCTTTATACATTTCATCCGGTACGCAACAATCTACCGGGCAAACAGCTGCGCATTGCGGCTCTTCATGAAATCCCTGGCACTCGGTACATTTGTTGGGTGTAATATAATAGATGTCTGTACTCACCGGAGGGTTGCGTTGATCAGCATCAACCTGCGTGCCATCTGATAAAGTAAACATTCCTTTAACAGTTGTTCCATCGGAAACAGCCCACTCCACACCACCTTCATAGATGGCATTATTAGGACATTCCGGTTCGCAAGCCCCGCAGTTTATACATTCTTCTGTGATCTTTATAGCCATCTATCGTAATTTTGGTTTTTAATATCCTCCAAAGGAAGACTTACGCAATTTAAAATAACAATATGAATTTACAAAAACGAATTGGATTATTACAACAACTGGTAAAATATTTAGAAGAAAACGGTGAAGAATGGCAATTGACAAAAGCGAAAGCTGCGGCACACAATGGCTGGTTCATTCCGGGATTTATTGACCTTGCTGTAAAAAATATCTGTTCTGAATTTTTACAAAAAGAAAAACTGGAAGAATGGACGGCACATTATCACCTGGATGATAATGTGGGAGGCAGGAATATCGGGTTGGTGATGGCAGGAAATATTCCACTGGTTGGTTTTCATGATTTTTTATGCGTGTTCATCAGCGGCCACACTCAAACCATCAAATTATCTTCCAAAGATGACATCCTGCTAAAACATATTGTTGAAAAATTGACCGGGTGGGAAGCGGAAGTTGAAACTGTTGTTTCATTTGCGGAAATGCTGAAAGGATGTGATGGCTACATTGCCACGGGAAGTAATAATTCGGCAAGGTATTTTGAACAATACTTTGCAAAGTACCCACATATCATCCGGCGAAACCGTACTGCAGTTGCCATCTTATCGGGTGCTGAAACAGGAGAAGAACTGGATAAATTATCGGATGACGTGCACCAGTATTTTGGGCTGGGGTGCAGGAACGTTACCAAACTATATGTTCCGGCAGGTTATGATTTTGTTCCCTTGTTAAAGGCTTTTGACAACTACAAATATTTTGCTGACCACCACAAGTACAAGAACAATTATGACTACCAGCTTTCGATGGCTTTGCTGAATAACATTTATTACATGACAAACGGAAGCACTTTACTGATAGAGAATGATGCCATTTTTTCAGCCATTAGCCAGCTTAATTACAATTTTACTGAAGATGCAGAAAAATTAACAAAAGAACTGATGGCTAACCCCGACATACAATGTGTTGCGGGGTTTACGGGCATTGCATTTGGGCAGGCGCAAAAGCCAGGCCTGACTGATTACGCGGATGGTATAGACACAATGCAATTTTTATTAACTTTATAACCCCATCTTTCACAGGCGGGATGATGTAAAGCCGGGATATTAAATGGAATTACTGATCTACGAAGCTCTTCCTAATTAAATGTTAAAGATGTCAGCTGGTAAAACGCATTTTGTCATTGCTTCGTTATTTTGTAAGACAGGCATGAGACTTGATGATTAAGGAGATATCGTTTGAGCAGCTTTTACAAAAATTTTAGAAAAATAAAAACCTAAGAAAGATGAAATTGAAACAAATTTTATTCACAGTAACCATTAGTGCGTTAACTACCATGGGTGTTATCTGGGGATATGGAACTTATTTCCAAAAAGATAATTCCTATGCAGGACAACAACCGGGTGTCTATCCTTCCAACTATAAATATGCAGGGCTGCTTGATGGCAATACACCTCCGGGAGCTATAGATTTTACCATACCTGCAGCAGCAGCAACACCTGCTATTGTACACATCAAAACAAAAACAAATGCAAAGCAGGTAAATAATAACCTACCCCGTAAACAGCAGCCACAAAATCCTTTCAGCGACCTGCTGGATGATGATATGTTCAACCAGTTGTTCGGGGGCAGGGGCCGTAATATGATCCCTGAGTCAAAAGCCAGCGGATCAGGTGTTATCATCAGCGAAGACGGCTACATTGTTACCAATAACCACGTGGTGGATAATGCCGACGAGATCAATGTGACCTTAAGCAACAAAAAAACATACAAGGCCAAAGTTATCGGTACCGATCCTTCTTATGACCTTTCTGTAATAAAGATCGATGCTTCCGCATTACCATTCTTATTGTATGGTAATTCAGACGACGTAAAGATCGGCCAGTGGGTATTGGCAATTGGCTATCCTTTAAATCTTGAGA
>DATHEH010000007.1:0-6337 GCA_035318685.1 Ferruginibacter sp. | reverse complement strand
CATCAGTTTTAAAGCCATTAAAGCCGCTATTGCAAACCCGGTTAAAAGTTTAAGATCAGAATAAAAGAAGCCTTTGGCTATTAGAACCGAATAAGAAAAAACAACAACCATGAATATGATCATTGTCATTCTCGTAACAGTTGCCGCCATTGGCTGTGGCGGATCTAAAGAAGAAGAGACCGTAGCAGCTGATCAACACGTTACGGCTCAGCAGTACGGAAAAGATGACCTGAAAAAAATAAAATGGATCGAAGGAAAATGGCAGGGCCTTTATAAAGGGCAGCCATTTTACGAGATCTATCGCTTTGTGAACGACAGTACGCTCGAATCAATAGGCTATGAATGGGACGGTAAGGACAGCAGCAAAACAACAATATCCTACGTTCACTTTAAAGATGGAGCTTATTATCTTGGCGATAAGCAGAATTATAAAGTTATCTCCATCACGGAAACTGAAATAAAAATGCTGCCGAATGTTGGAGTGAACAATGATGTTTTATGGAAATACAGGGACAGTACCGGCTGGGATGCGATACTGAAGGGAGCGAAGGAAACAAATATTTACAACATGCAGCATTTCGATCCATTCACCAAGATAAAACCGGAATAAATAGTCCTGTTCATTATGAAATTGATCATCTATGTTTAAGAATTATTTTAAAATAGGCATGAGGAGTTTATGGAAGAACCGCGGCTTCTCATTTATAAATATTTTTGGCCTGGCCATCGGCATAGCCTGTAGCCTGCTGATCTTTTTGTTTGTAAAGGACGAATTGAGCTATGACCGATTTCATAAGGATGGCGACCAGGTGTACAGGATAGTAAAGGATTTTGTGAATGATGACGGCAGTAAGATACCCGATGCCACAACTCCTGCTGCACTGGCTCCGGCTATGCAAAAAGAGATCCCTGAAGTGGCTGCTGTTACAAGGATACGGCCTAATTGGGGGAGAAGTTACCTGGTAAAATACGGCGATAAAAAATTAGCAGAAGAAAAACTATTTGGCGTTGACAGCAGTTTTTTTGATGTGTTCAGTTTTCCCTTCGTGTTGGGGAATGCCAAAACAATTTTTAACGACGTTAATTCCATTGCCATATCAGAAACCGCTGCGAAAAGATTTTTTGGCAGTACGGACCCCATTGGAAAAACAATTAATGTAGATGCGCACGGCGACATGATCGTAAGGGGTGTTTTTAAAGATGTTCCGCCCAATGCACATTTCCATTTCCAGTTCCTGGTCTCGTTCAATAAACAACCTGGAGATGCTTCACTGAACAGCAACTGGGATGGATACAATGATTACACCTATGTAAAGACCAGGCCCGGTACAAATGAAGCCGGCCTTGTTAAAAAGATACAGCAGTTAAATGACCGTAATGTTGAAAAGAGCTACAGTATTTTTTATATGCAGCCGCTCGAAGATATTCACCTCACCTCCAACCTTAAGTGGGAGCTGGAACCAAATGGCGACAGGCGTTATGTAAATATCTTTATCCTGATAGGGATATTTATTATACTCATCGCAAGCATTAATTACATGAACCTGGCAACAGCCAAAGCGTCTGTAAGGGCAAAAGAAATTGGTGTGCGGAAAGTAGCCGGCGCTTTGAGAACATCATTGATAAATCAATTTCTTGTTGAATCGGTGATCACCTGCATCATTGCCGCTGTACTTGCGGTAGGAATAGCCCAGCTACTGTCGCCGCTTATAAATGAATTGATAAGTAAGCAATTGAACGTATTCGCTGACCCGTTATTGATCCTTTATGTTATGGCAGCCGCTGTTTTGCTGGGCCTCGCTGCCGGTTTTTTCCCCGCGCTATATCTTTCTTCTTTCCGGCCCATTGCCATACTTAAAGGATTTAAATTAAATGAACAGGGAGCGTTGAGTTTAAGAAAGTCGCTCGTGGTCGTACAGTTTACCATATCTATAGTTTTAATTATTGCTGTGCTGGTCATTTCACAGCAAATGAATTATCTCATGTCCGCCAAGCCGGGTATAAACACGGAGCAGGTTGTAACATTGAATAATATTGGATTTTTAACTGCACCAGACAGGAGGGCATTTAAAAATGAGCTCACCAAAATCCCAGGTGTGAAGAATGTTGCATTCTCGAATGGGGGGTTACCCGGAAGATTCTCCACTACAAGAGTAAATCTTAAAGGTGCCACAGAACAGCAGCAGGTCAATTTTATAACTACCAGCTATAACTACCTGGATGTTCTGAATATTGAAATAAAAGAAGGACGGGGTTTTTCCGAGAAATTCCCTGCTGATTCACTCAATAACGGCATACCGAATGGCCCGCTGCAGCAAACGATCGGTAGTGTTGTGTTAAACGAAACTGCTGTAAGGGACCTGGGCATCGCATCGCCTGTAACAGGCAAACAGATCGAATGGAGCAGGGATAAGGATACCGTGTATTACCTCAATGTTATCGGTGTAACAAAAGATTTTCATTTTACATCAATGCGTAATGAGATCAAACCCTTTGCCTTTGTGGTTAATCCAAATGTACGTGGCGCCTTCACCATAAAGCTAAGCGGAAATAATATTGCCGGTACCTTGTCGCAGATGGAAAAAAAATGGAATTTATTCACCAGTGAAAGGTCTTTTGAATATGCTTTCCTGGATGATGCCTTCGCCAAATTGTATGAAGCAGAAAGCCGTTTTCAAAAGCTGTTTGTAACCCTTGTCATCCTGGGAATTTTTATTGCCTGCCTGGGATTGCTTGGCCTTGCAACTTTTGCCGCACAGCAAAGAGTAAAAGAGATCGGTATCCGTAAAGTACTCGGGGCATCTGTTACAACGGTTGTTGGGTTACTCACCAAAGATTTTTTAAAGCTGGTATTTATTTCTTTTATTGTTGCCAGCCCAATTGCGTGGTTCGCGGTAAATAAATGGTTGCAGGATTTTGCATACCGGGTGGATATCCAGTGGTGGATATTTCCTTTGGCCGGTGTTATTGCGATCATTATTGCGATCGTTACTATCAGCTACCAGGCAATAAAAGCGGCAATTGCCAATCCGGTAAAATCATTGCGAACAGAATAAAATTTTAAGCCATGCTAAAAAAAATGGACTTGTGATCTTTCAATTTACCATTTCAACTGTATTGATCATCGGTACCCCCGTTGTCTTTAAGCAACTCAATTTTTTCCTTAATGCAAATATGGGATTGGATAAGGAGAATGTTGTGGTGATCGCAAACTCAAACAGGTTGGGAACGGGTGAAGAAAGTTTCCGTCAATCGATCAGCCAGTTGCCGGGTGTTTCGCAGGTGAGTATTACCAATAGTATTCCTACCGGGAATCTTTTTGGTATATGGCAAATCCTGTGAAGAACTTAAGAACAGAATAGACAACCCTTTAGTTATTAGCCATTAGCTATTAGCTAAACTTTTGAAGAATAATTGACACAAACATGCTGCTGGCTAATGGCTAACAGCTCATAGCTAAAAGCTATTAATATGATCAAAAGTTATTTTAAAATAGCCTGGCGTAATCTCTGGAAGAACAAATTGTTCTCTTTTATTAATATCATGGGGTTGGGGTTGGCTATTCCTTTTGCCCTGCTTTCTTTAATGCAGGTAGTGAATGTGTACGAGTTTGATAATTTTCATCCACACACCGAAAGAACCTACAGGATAACAACTGATGTAACAGATGATAATGGCAGCAAAATAAAATACGCTGCAACGCCTTTTGAATTAGCGACAAAACTCAGGACAGATTACCCTTTTGTTGAACAATCAACAAATGTGATCCACAATATGGGATGGGAACTGACGAACAGGATCAAAACAATAAGGATGAATGTCATCTTCACGGAGCCTTCTTTCTTTAAAATATTTGGTTTTTATCTTGAAAGGGGCACACTGCCTGTAGCGCCTAATTCCATAGTGCTTACACACGAAAAGGCGGAATTATTTTTTGGTGATGCAGACCCGGTTGGTAAAACACTTTTGCACCATGATTATGGTGAGCTCAGGGTTACCGGGGTTTTAAAACCTTTTAAGCCAAAGACCCATCTCAAAACCGATGTGATGATATCGATGGCTACCTATGAGCAGCGACATAAAAATATCTCCAGGACAGACCTGGCCGGTTATACCTATGTACTGTTAAGAGAAAATACAGCAATTAAAAACCTGGATGCTGCTATAAACAATATTGCACTAAAAAGTAACAGGGAAAATACAACTGCAAAGCAAACCATTCAATTTCATAGCCAGGCCTTATCAAAAATATCGCCGGCATTTGTGGAGTTGGAGGAAAATATGGGTGTGGAGTCTGCGCTTGAATTATCAGTGAGTTTAGCCCTGGCATTGGCTATCATCTTATTGGCCGGGTTCAATTATGTTAACCTCACCCTGGCAAGGTCATTAAGCCGTGCAAAAGAAGTGGGCATAAGGAAAGTGACCGGTGCATTGCGTTACCAGATATTCGGCCAATTTATTTGTGAAGCTGTTTTGATCGCTTTACTTTCTCTTATAACAGGTTTTTTTGTTTTGAAATTAATGGAACAGTTCATCTATGTAGGATGGATCGTATGGGAAGTGGACAGCGATCTTATTTTATGGGGCGTATTTATTTTATTCGCCATTTTTATTGGTGTGCTGGCAGGCCTTATTCCTGCAAAAATATTATCCGGGTTTCAGCCTGTAAAGGTGCTGAAGGGAACGATCAGCCCTGCATCTTTTGGAAAAATAGGGTTTAGAAAAAGCCTGGTGGTGATACAATTCGTGGTCACTGCCTGTTTTATTTTCCTGATCATTAATATGTACAGCCAGTTTCAATATATGGCTACCGATAATGAAAATTTTAACCGCAGGGATATCTATAATGTATCAACCCGTGCCAACTACCGGTTGATGATGAATGATATTTCAAAGAACAAAGATGTGGAACGCATCGGGCTGGTGTCTACGCCATTTGGCGGTACCAGTGCGGGTTGTACCATAAAAACGGATAAGCTTGGGAACTACAGTTCTGCCAGTTATTATGCGGCCAGCGCTGATTTTATTACTAATATGAACCTGCAGTTTGTTGCAGGCAATAACCTTCCGCAAAGTATCAGCGATTCGGCTTCCAACTTTGTGGTGGTCAATGAGCAGGCACTTTTCGCACTTGGGATGAGTAAGCCTAATGAGGCAATTGGCAAACAAATCATCCTGAACGATTCCAGCGAAGTAGTTATCAGCGGTGTTGTAAAAGACTTTTGTTATTATATCTACCAGTTCAGGGCATCACCGCTGGTTATGCAATATAACCCGGCGCAGTTCCACGTATTAAGTATCAAAACAAAAAATGCAGTTGAAGGACAAATCCTTAAGGCAGCTATCCAACCGATATGGAAGAAATATAACCCTTACGAGGAACTTGCTTTTTCCGATTATGAAAAGGAGATGTATGAACGCTATTACCCGGGTGCTGATATGAAATTTATGGGCATGGTCTGCTTTGTGATCTTTATTATCGCCATCATGGGCCTGGTGGGTATGGTTATTTACAATACAGAAAAACGTATAAAGGAAATTGGTATAAGGAAAGTAATGGGTGCATCAGTTGGGGCAATTGTAAAAGAACTTTCAGGTGGATTTGCGAAGCTGATCCTGGTTGCGGCTGTTATTTGCACGCCACTTGGCTATTTATTATCCCACTTTTTCATAAAGATGTTTGCATTTAATAATGGTGTGAATATAGGGTTGATGGTGTTATTGTTCGGGTTCATATTTTTAGTTGCCTTATTTACAATTGGTATAATAGCGGTGAGGGCGGCGGAGGCAAATCCTGTAAAATCATTGCGAACAGAGTAAACCCGGTTAAATGTTAGGAACAGAATAAAAGAAACAAGTATGATCAAACATTATGTAAAGACAGCATGGCGTAATCTTTTGAAACAGGGTTCCATCAGTTTCATCAATATTGGTGGTTTATCCATTGGAATGACTGCAGCAATACTTATTTTTTTGTGGGTGAAAAATGAGTTCACTTTTGATAATTATCACAAGGATGCAAACCAGGTGTACCGGGTTAAAAATTATCTTGCCATTAATAAGAATGATACCTGGGTATGGGAAAACAGTCCTTACCTGTTAGGGGAGAATGCTAAACAACAGATCCCGGAAGTTTTTAAAATGTGCCGCATAAGGCCGATGGGATGGGGTGCACAGCATTTTAATATAAAGGGGCAGTTTTATCCGGAGGAAGCCTGTGCTTATATAGATTCGGAATGGTTCAATGTTTTTGATTATAAATTTGTTCATGGTAAACCCTCTGATTTTAACCAGCATCCCTTCAGCCTTATACTTACCGAATCAAAATCAAAAAAAT
>DATHEH010000006.1:0-5056 GCA_035318685.1 Ferruginibacter sp. | reverse complement strand
AGATGCTAAGAAAACATCATTAACACCTAAATCTCTTAACCACGGAGTGTAGTTAACAGCTACACCTACCTTACTTGTGGCAAATGGGGTTCTGGCTATGTTAGCAAAAGCCGCGTTGGCATCAGGAGCAGTTGCAATACCTACATCTCCCATACCGCCGCTGCGGGCATCAGGTGAAATACGTAAAAACGGAACAGCAGATGTTACGACGTTTATTTTGTTCTGGGCATAAGATACAGTTATTGTTCCTCCCAGTAACATAACTAAGGCAGTTAGTTTCAAAGTTACTTTTTTCATGCGTTTTGTTTTGTCTTGGTTAGGTAGACTTACCTCTATAAGCGTTAAGTTTAATGGTTCTATTGAGTTGTAAAAATAATAGTTTTATTGAAATGAACAACTAAATTATAAAATCTTGTTAAAAAAAACCTAAAAATCAGTCGTTCTCAAAGATAACTGGTTTTTTCTTCTGAACAATATTAGGCGATTTATTGCTAAAAACCTGTTTATTTCTCATAAGCATGCAAATAACGATCAATAGCGTTCTTTATTGCAAAAGATCTCTCATCCCCATCAAATCATAGCATTACGGCATATTGACATCTGTAATACCTTATTCGTTGCATTCATACAATTTTATTTTTAGATCTCACGATATACCTGTAAAGAATCAAAGGTAAAAAGCAGGACCCGGGCACTTTGTAGCCGTATTTTTTTATTTATCAAAGGCACTGCCATGCTTATTTTGAAAAGAAAATATTAAGTAAAGAAAGAACTATTCTTCAATTCATGCACCGCAAGAGATATTAAAAATAACGGATTTAAAATTAAATTGTACGATGAATAATTAACTTTAAAAAAAGATGCCGAAATATTCCAATCTCATCTAAAGTCTTTATATTCGCAGCCAGTGCAACCCCAATACAATAATAAAGAAAACCTTTCGTTAAACAATCTGATAAACGAATGAACATGACAAAATTATTTTCAGGTAAAAATCTCCTGATCCTTGTAGCCGCGGCCCTTTCTTTAAGTGCTTGTAAAAAAGGCCAGATCTTCGGTAAAAAGAACAGTAAGTCATCTGCAACAGGCTGGAATTATGATGACAAGAACATGGGAAATTTTCATGTTTCAAAGGTGAAATATCCCAAGGCGGGGCCAGGACTTGTATTTGTACAGGGCGGATCATTCGTGATGGGAGCAAAAGATGAGGATGTGATGGGTGACTGGAATAATGTTCCCCGCCGTATTACCGTTCCTTCTTTCTTTATTGATGAGACCGAAGTAGCCAATGTTCACTACCGTGAATATTTATATTGGCTGGAAAATACTTTTCCCGAAGATACAAATGTAATCTTCAGGGCGTTGCCGGATACCCTGGTATGGCGTGAAGAACTGGCTTATAACGAGCCGTATGTTCAGTATTATTTCCGTTTCCCTTCTTATAATTACTATCCTGTGGTAGGCGTTTCCTGGCAACAGGCACATGATTTTTGTATCTGGAGGACCGATCGTGTAAATGAACTGACGCTTCAGAATAAAGGTTACCTGAAAAAAGATGCGATCAAGAGAGAAATGAAAGGCGGCGGTGCTGAAGGCTCATTCAATACAGAAACTTACCTGATGGCCCCGGATATGATCCAGGGTAGAAATAAGCCAAAAAAATCTGACCTAAAAGATGTTAGCGGTAAACCAAGGGCTACAGTACGCATGGATGATGGAATTCTGAATATGGGATACCGTCTTCCAACTGAAGCAGAATGGGAATATGCAGCTTATGGTATGTTGGCGCAAAACCCTTCACCACGTAAGAAAGAAGGCAAGAGCGGTGAGGAATTGTTCTCTAACCAGCAGATCTACTCATGGAGCAATAACCCCAATGGCTTACGCGACAACCGCCGTGGAAGCTGGCAGGGAAAATTCCTGGCTAACTTTAAGCGTGGAAGTGGTGATAACATGGGTGTTGCCGGTGGTTTGAATGACCGTGCTGCTATCCCAGGTAATATCAAATCCTTTTATCCCAATGCTTTTGGCCTATATAATATGAGTGGTAACGTTAGTGAGTGGGTTGGGGACGTTTACAGACCAATGACACCAACAGATGGTGAAGACTTCAACTATTTCCGTGGTAATAAATTTCAGAAATACTATAAAACTACTGCAGGTGAATACGAAAGAGACAGCATGGGACGCCTGAAAAAAGTTGATATCTCTGATGAAGAAGTAAAGAACCGCACCAATTACCAGAAGAACGATGTGATCAATTACCTTGATGGTGATTCTGCAAGTGGCGTATTCTATGGATACGGCATCACTTCACTGATCAGTGATAAATCAAGGGTGATCAAAGGTGGTAGCTGGAATGACAGGCCTTACTGGCTTTCTCCGGGCACACGCCGTTTTATGGAAGAAGATCAGGCCGCAAGTACTGTTGGCTTCCGTTGTGCGCAAACTTATTTAGGACCACCGGAAGGACCTGGCTTTAAAGAGGGTAATATGTTTGGTACACGTAAGCAAAACTCACGTAAGAAAAAAAGATGATCCTTTAAATAACTTTTATAAAACCTCCTGCAGATGCTGGAGGTTTTTTTATGTATTATATTAGTTGTTCTGCCCTAATTTTGATCTTATGCAAATACAGGAACTATATAAATTATTTCTTGAACACCCTTCCATACAAACAGATACCAGGAAGCTGAAAAAGGGTGATCTTTTCTTTGCTTTGAAAGGCCCAAATTTTAATGGCAATCTTTTCGCAAAGCAGGCAATTGATGCAGGGGCAGCATACGCGATCGTTGATGAAGAGGCAGTTCATGCGGATGAAAGGATCATCAAAGTAAATGATGTACTGCATACTTTACAGGAACTGGCAAAACATCATCGCCTGCAGTTCATTCAGCCGTCACCGGCAAAACAGGTTCCCTTCATCGCCATCACCGGCAGTAATGGTAAAACCACTTCTAAGGAATTGATACACGCAGTGCTGTCCACCACCTATAAAACCTATACTACCGAAGGAAATCTCAACAATCATATCGGGATCCCATTAACGATCTTAAAAGTAAAAAACGATGCAGAAATAGCCATAATTGAAATGGGTGCCAATCATCAAAAGGAAATCTGGGAATATTGCAGGTATACCATGCCAACACATGGTGTTATTACAAACTGCGGCAAGGCCCATTTGGAAGGTTTTGGAAGCGAGGAAGGTATACGTAAAGGCAAAGGAGAGTTATTTGATTATTTAAGGGATAATAGCGGAACTGCTTTTGTAATGTGGGATTATGATTACTTACAGGAAATGAGTACCGGTATCGCACACATTGTTACTTATGGAACTCATTCGGCCGGCATCACCGGGCATATTACCAGCAGCAAAGGCTACCTGCAAGTTGATATTACCGACGGGGCAGAAATGGATACGATAAAGACGAGGATGGTTGGAGAATACAACCTGCCTAATGTGCTATTGGCGGTGGCGATCGGCAGCTACTTTAATGTGCCCAATGAAAAGATAAGATCGGCCCTCGAAAATTACATCCCTTCCAACAGCCGCTCACAGTTAATAGAAAAAGGGACTAATAAAATAATATTAGATGCCTATAATGCAAACCCAAGCAGCATGAAGGCTGCCATTGAAAATTTTGCAAAAATGGATGGGAATGACAAAGTGCTTATGCTCGGCGGAATGATGGAACTGGGCCCCGATAGCATCCGCGAGCACCAGGCTTTAATTGATCTGGTTAAACAATATCCCTGGAAAAATGTAGTACTTGTTGGCGGTGATTTTAATAAGACTCACCACCCCTATCTCAACTTTGAGAATTCTTCGCAGGCAAAAGAATGGTACAGGCAGCAACACTTTGAGCATAGCAACCTTTTGGTAAAAGGGTCGCGTAGCACGCAAATGGAAAAAGTATTGGAATAAAACCGGCAGTAACCTATTAAGCAGATTTTTTCAGAATCTTCTGTAATTGTGTTCTCGACCTGTATAACTGTGATTTGCAATTGCCTTCGCTGCAACCCAGGATACCTGCTATTTCTTTATGGTTGTACCCTTCCATAACATACATCATAAATACCTTACGGTAGCCCGGCGGGAGTTTCGTAACGATACCCACAATATCTTTTTCAGCCAACCTTTCGAGGATATTACTTTCCCTGTCTTCCAGCGAGCCGTTGAGTTCTGCGGGCTGTGTATTCAATTTCTTTTTATTATCCCTTAAATGGCTGATCGCCGTTCTTGTAATAATCTTTCTTATCCAGCCTTCAAAGGAACCGTCTCCCCTGAACTTATCAAGATTCCTGAATATCTTGATAAACCCTTCCTGCAGAATATCTTCCGCATCATCTGCATTTTTTGTATAGCGTAAGCATACGGCATACATGCGGGTAGCAAACTGGTGGTAAAGTAATTTCTGCATTTTTGAATTTCCAAGCATGGATTCATTAATAATAAGCTGCAGTGGTATGGTCTTATTTTCTACGAGTATCATTTTGTAAGTGTGTTGTTTAAGTAACCTCTCTTTTAGTATGTCCTATCAATTGTTGATGATGTATACCAGAAATTGAAAGTTATAAATGTTTAAGCCGGGTAAGCAGTTATCTGATACCTGGTCATTTAATTAGTTTTCGGATAAGTTCAGCACCTTTTTGCCTGATGCCATCTGAGTTCTTCGCGACCTTATTGGCCAGTGTTAGTTCAAGTGCCATGCCCAGCATGCGTTTGATAAAACCCGGGGACCTGCCAAACAATATCCTCTTTGATATAATACCTGCCCCAAGTCCCAATGAGGTGCCTATCAGCTTATTAGCGATATCGGGGGTCTCTGCAACTCTGTGATAAGCGCTTTTTATAAGGTTGATGGGTTTAAAGCTTTCGTAGGTTTGGCGAAACTGGCCAACCATGGCGGATTTCTTTTCTTCCTGTTCTATTTTTAGTAAGGCTATTGATTGTTTTAGCTGAGCTGCATTCCTGATACCCATAAAATTTAATTAAGCATTTTTTTAATTAGCCTGTCATTCACCGGTCCTTTTATCCATTTGTTTCCAAAAAAAT
>DATHEH010000005.1:0-5411 GCA_035318685.1 Ferruginibacter sp. | reverse complement strand
CGCCGTGTATATAGAAGCCACCGACGGCCCAAATGGCGCTGATCTTTTTTTCAGGTTCAGTGATCAAAACATCAGCGTGGGAAGTAGCCAGGAGCTTTTCCATATTTTTAATGGTGTTATCGGGTTTCCTACATTGCCGGCAACCCCTCTCCAGGTGCATATTACCGAGTATGGCAGCGTTGGACAGTACATCAGCGGTAATTTCACCGGCACTGTTCATGATTTCAATCCTCCTCACACCGCTTATCTTCTTACCTGTAATTTCAGGGTGAAAAGACAATTCTGACAAACGAATTTTTATCGTCATCGCCATAAAATCCTTTTATGAAAAAAGTATTATTAGTTGTTACGCTATTCTTTAATTTCTGTTTATTTTCAGAAGCACAGTTTAAATACGTTGCTTCCGGCCCTTCCTTTGACGAGCCGCAAAAAGGAACATCAAAACTTGTATTGATGAAAGATGGGGCTGTTATATTCTTTACAATAATACCAAAGGACGGGATCGACATTCGTGTTTATAGTAAAGACCACAAAGAAATAGCAGCAACTATCATTGTACCCTCATCCAGTGAACTGAGAGCTCCATCACTGCAGGCCGCATTCGAGATCAACAGGGATATGGTTTTACTGATCAGCGAGATCCAGGATAAAACACCTGTGTTATACCGTATAATTATTGATGGCAGCACCGGTAAGCTGAAAAAAGAGGAAAAGATCGGTGAGCTGAAAAAAGTTAGCCTCGGCCAGGGATACGCTATGGCCTTTGGTGGTGTTGACTCTCCTGGCTTTTATGCCAGCAAAGACCCTGATAGTGAAAATTATGCTGTTTCCTTGTTCAATAGTTTTGAATCCGACAGGAATAAGCGGATTGAAATTGTTCATTATAACAGCGGGCACCAGGAAATAAGCAGGGGTTACTATTCTTCGCCCGATGATAAATATAAATACCTGGACTTCCTGAGTATGGCAGTTATAGGAACGGAGAAGGTAAGTGTAATGGTAAGCGGGTATAATACAGCAGCAACCGGTGGTAAATCCAGCGAGGTTTTATTGGCCAACCTGGAAAACGGTGCTTCCTCTTTTTCTTTTACCGAATTAAACTTTCCAAAAGACAGCCTGCTTGAAAACGGGATTGTACATTATAATCCTGCTATCAAAAAATTTGTAGTGATTGCCAAGATGTACGCTAATAAAGGTGAAAAAGAAGCGCAGATGTATCTTGCTTTTGTAGATCCTTATTCGAAAAAAACGGAAAGGCTGATAGTGACAGGGATCAGTCAAAAGATTGCTGATAAAGCAGCGGATATTTATGGTAGAAAATACAAGTACAGCGGAACACCTGTAAACTTACACATTAATAAGGATGGTAGTTTTTCGATTGTTTATGAAGCAACCGTGAAAGTATCGGGTAGTTCAAGTACATACGCCGGCGCATCTTCTTATGGCGTAACACAGGGTATCGTTACGGCAGCTTATGATAAAAACGGGGAAATCACGAGTAACTATATGGTGCCCAAAAACTTTATGCTCGATAAGCCCGGTTACGTTATGCGGTCTATTAGTTTTAGAAATGAATACAAGAAATTCGCCTATATTAATTGTGGCGAAAAAAGTTATGTATTGATCAATGATACCGAACGAAATATTGAACTGATCGAAAAGAATAAGGAACCGGTGATCGTACAGGGTGTTGATGAATGCGATGCTTTTTATTTCCCGCTTACCGGGAGCGAAGCCATACCACAACGGAAATACCTTTTTGGTGACCCGGAGAATAAAAGAGAACATAACCGTGCCCTGCTGGATATATCAGCCTATGATAAAGAAAATGACCTGTTCGTTGTACTGCAACTGCAAAAGGAAGGAAGGGGTAAGACTGTAAATTTAGTTTGGTTAAAGCCACAATAATCTTTTTCAACGTCATTGCTTGCAATGACGTTTTGCACATTCAGGAGATTATCAATTATCATAAATTAAGAAACCTATTAGCAAATAATTGTAATAAAACAACCATTTACCCGTTTAGACTCGTCACCCATTAATAACCATCACTCTTTTATTAAATTAACCCTATGAAACTGTATTCTATCTTGAAGCATAAGCTTTATGTTACATTCGTATATTTAACATTACTAACATTATTTATTTCCTGTAGTAAGACTGATACAGCAGAAATTGTTGCTCCGGCAGGGCCTGCGACTATAGCAAATGTTGCTGGTCCGACAGGATTAACCTCAGGGCCAAAAAATACCGTTATCACTATAACAGGTACTAATTTCGTGACCAATCTTGCGCAGATACAGGTAAGGTGAATGGCAAAAACTGTACAGTATTAACAGCAACTGCTACGTCCATTACAGCAAAGATACCCCCTGCCTGTGGGACCGGTATTGTGGAATTATTTTTAAACGGAACAAGGTACGAAGGGCCCGTTTTCACTTTTGTTTATTCTTATGGATTAATATCGGTCACCAACGGCCAGGTAGGCCATAGTGACGGACCTGTAGCAACAGCGCTATTACAAGAGATCGTTGGAATTTCTATTGATGGGAATGATAATGTTTATTTTGCCCAATATGATAAGCCAAGAGTACGTAAGGTAAGCCCATTAAATATTTTAAGCACAGTTGCCGGAGATGGTATTGTGGGTTATGTAGATGCACAGGGAATAAATGCAAGGCTCGGTCGTATGGATTTTTGTACTGCTGATCAGAACGGGGTTGTTTATACAGGAGACCAGACAAATAACCGTATCAGGAAAATTGACCAGGCTGGCAATGTAACTACTTTGGCATCTATCCCAAATAGCTTGGGGCTTCTTGCAATTAAAGTAGGCAGATCCGGCAATATCTATGTTGCCCGGGGTAAGTATATTGACAAGTATAATGCATCAGGTGCACTGGTCTGGAGGCTGATGTCACACGGCACAGGTAATGTTGACGGAGATACAAGTATTGTTCAATTTAATTTGAACGGCGGTATTGAGGTTGATTCAACAGAAACCAACATATACGTATCCGAGTTTACACTTTCAGATCCGAATTCAGGGGGCAAAATAAAAAAATTAAACCTTACTAATGGAACACTTACAACAATTGCAGGTGATGGAACAAGAGGCGAGACAAATGGGCCCGCTTTAACAGCAAAATTCGCATGGACCTTTACTATGGCTTTAGATAAATCAGGGGGACTTTATATTGCTGATGGATGGACTAATCACAGGATCGCATATTTAAAGAATGGAATGGTAACAACCGTAATTGGCAGCATGGGTGCAGGGGATGTGGATGGAGACCCGTCAGTAGCAAAAATACAATACCCAACCGGCCTGGCTTTTGATTCACAGGGTAATTTATTTATTGGCTGTAATGGTAATAATAAATTGAAAAAACTGACGATTGATTAAAAAATTCTAACTCTGATTGAAGTCGGCAACCACATAAAAAGAGAAAATAAATAAAGATATAACTGGTGAGTACCAACACGCTAACTTTTTGATTAAAAAAAGGCTTCCCGAAATGGAGGCCTTTTTAAACCGGGCTTAAACCTATAAGGTTTTAAAAACCTTATAGGTTTATTCTTAATTCCTTCGATCAATAAACTTCACCGCCTTTCTTCCTGATTCCGGGAACTGTATCTTTTGTATCTGTTCAACAGTGACATACTGTATGCGTGGGCTCACCCTTAGCTTGGCCTGCAGGTAGGCCCTTATCTTGCGGTCGGTTTCTTTATCATGGTTCACCGGTAAAAGATGGAGGGTAACCTGGTCCATACCGATCTCGTTGCTGTACACTTCGGCCACATAATCCTTGATGTCTTCCATGGCGTTCATCATGTCGAACAACGCAGGCGGGTAAAGCGTGGTTCCTTTGAATTTGATCATCTGCTTTTTGCGGCCAACGATCGGCGATAGCCTTAACGTATTCCTTCCACAGGCACACGGACCGTCATCATACACACATATGTCTCCCGTTTTGTAACGCAACAAAGGCATGCCTTCCACGCCAAGTGTTGTAATGGTTACTTCCCCGGGATGACCGGCTGCCACGGGTTTATTCATTTCATCCAATAATTCAACGATCAGTAGTTCGGGTTGAAGATGGCCGCCCCGGCATTCGCTGCACTCGGTGAATGCCGTTTGCATTTCTGTAGAGGCGTATGTTGAGAACAATTGTATATGCCATGTATCCGTAATTCTTTTACCCAGGGTATTCAATGAAAAATCTGTGTTGCGGATATTCTCACCAATGCAAATGGCTTTTTTAACCGATGTGCTGTTAACATCAATATGGTGCTCGTAAGCATATTCAATAAGCTTGAGTATGAAGGAAGGCACGGCAACGATCGCGGTAGGTTTCAATCTTAAAATGGTTTCCCATTGCAGTGAAGGCACACCGGGGCCAAGCCTTATAACCCCTGCTCCCAGTTTCTTGATACCCGAATAATAGGCCATGCCCGCCATGAACTGGCGGTCCATCGTAAGCATCAGCTGGTATATATCGTCTGAAGTTCCGCCGGTACTTACAAAGGAAGAGTATTCATTGAAAGTAAGGCGGTCAAGATCATTTTCAGTAAGCGCAATGGTAACAGGACTGCCCAGTGTTCCGGAGGTGGAACTGTACTCAATGATCTTATTTCCCGGCACGCATAAAAAATCGTCATTGCGCTGCTGAAGATTTTCTTTTAGCGTAATGGGGATCACGGAAAGATCTTCAATGGTCTTTATGCCCTTTACATTGAACCTGGCCTGGGTGAACAGCTCTTTATAAAAAGGAGAATGCTCATTAAGATAAGTGACCGTTTCCTGCAGTTTTTTTTCCTGCATGGCTTTTATCTCTGCTTTGCTTTTAAATGCCGCGTCCGTTGAGTAGTTCATAAGCTTTCAATTATTACCATGGCCGTTGCCATTGTTTTAAGATGAGATAGTGATACAAATATCTTTCCCAGCTTCATATCATTGATGGTATTTGCTGTATTTCCCAAAAGCCTGATCTCTGGCTTTCCTTCTTCCGCATTGTAGATCTCCACTTCATTGAACGCGGTGCCATTCCTCCATCCCCGGCCAATCGCTTTAAAGAAAGCTTCCTTGGCAGCAAAGCGGGCGGCATAGTGTTCATGTTTCATCGCTTTGTTCTCGCAATAATCTATCTCGTGTTGCGAAAACACCAGCTCGCGGAACCCGGGCTTTCCCATCCTGTCCGCCACCCTTTCCACTTCTATCATATCGATACCGATCCCAAATATCATTTCAGTTTTTTTTACCGCCCATGGTTTCCTGGTTCAAAAATTCAAAATTCTTTATAATCCTGAAAGGATGTTATTACTATAGTTAATAAAGTTGCGTTTTGCCAAACCCCGAAGGGGTGATATTATATTTATATCATCCCTGCCCGTTCCGTTCAGGCGGGCCT
>DATHEH010000004.1:0-2036 GCA_035318685.1 Ferruginibacter sp. | reverse complement strand
TTTGCGGCTGGATGGATATAAGATAGTTTTGATAAACAGTAAAGTTCATCATTCATTGGCCGGCAGTGAATATAATGTGAGAAGAAAAATGTGCGGGGAAGGTTTGATGATCCTGGAAAGTAAAATGAATATCAGTTCCTTCCGGGATATTAGGGAACCGGTGGATATATTGCCATACAGGGAAATAATGGGAGAAGAAATTTATGATTGCTGTAAATATGTTGTTGAAGAAATTGCCAGGACAAAAAAAGCTGCTGGATTATTGCAGCAAAATGATCTTGACGGTTTTGGCAAACTGATGTATGAAACGCATGAAGGATTAAGTAAACTCTACAGGGTAAGCTGTGCCGAACTCGATTTTCTGGTGGAGCAGGCAAGACTGGATAACAATGTGACAGGCTCCCGGCAAATGGGTGGCGGTTTTGGAGGTTGTACCATTAGTATTATAAAAGAAGAAGCTGTGAATGATTTTATTGAAGAGGTGAAAGCAGCCTATAAAAAACAATTCAGCATAACGGCGGAAGCTTATATCGTGGAAACAGCTGATGCAACAAAGAGAATAGAAGTGTAAGGATCACTTTTTTCCCTTGATGCAAACACTGCAGCCTGCGCAGCATTCTGTAAATATCGAAAGTGCCCTGATCGTTTTGTAACTTTTTTCCCGTGCCTGGTTTAACATGGACATCAGCGGAGTTTTTAAATGATTATTGTGTGCAGTTTTATTTTTAAAAGCATCTATAAAAACCTTTTCCAGTATCTTATCTGCTATCGGCCCTTTATGAACAATGCCTAAGATCTTTCCATATACGGCAGGAGCATACAAGTCATATATTTCCGATTGGGACAGGCCCTGGTTGGTATTGTTTTGCTGCATGTTATTAATGTATATTTAAAAGACCCTGTAAAATATTACATGGTTGCATTGAAGCTACATATAAGAACGGATGGCTGCAATTGTTTCAGCGGGATGGCTCATATGCGGACAATGTCCGAAAGCTTCCAGAATTATTAAAGTGTTTTTCGGCGTATGTTCATTTATATACTGACCTACCGCTACCGGGGCGATCATGTCATCCGAACATTGTATCGTTAAACTCTCCACGGGTACCAATGGAAGGTCTTTCCTGTTGTCTCCTAAAAAAGTGACCTTTGCAAACTGCTTTGCGATCACGGGATCAATTGAGCAAAAACTATCTGAGAGTTCTTCTCCAAGCCCGGCATCATTTTCTTTGCTCATTATTGCCGGTGCCAGGGATCTTGCCCAGCTTATATAATCTTCTTCCATTACTTCCAGTAATGAGTCGATAGTTTCCTGGTCAAAACCACCTGTATAATCTCCCTGGTTTATGTAACATGGCGAAGGGCAGATAAATACAAGTTTTTTAAAGATACCGGGTTGTTTGATCGCAGCCAGGGCGCCTATCATGCAGCTGACGGAATGCCCGATGAATATTACATCTTTTAATTTCAATTCGGTACATATATCGAGGATGTCATTTGCATAACCGTCAAGGGAATTGTATTTTTCAGCATCATAAGCACTAAGGTCAGAGTTTCCTGCACCTACATAATCGAACAATACAAGATTATGACCGGGAACAAAAGCACCTGTTATATATTTCCAGGCATTTTGATCGCAACCAAAACCATGTGCAAAGAGAATTACTTTTTCACCTTCCCCTTTAATAAAAACGTTATTCCTTTTTAAAACAGTTGACATGTTTTACAATTGATAGGTTTTACAAAACATTTTCATGCTTTTGGTTCAGGGTGCCGGAATATATATATCAAATGTTGCTCCTTTATTCAGTTTTGATGTTGCGGTGATGAAACCATGGTGATTTTCTACGATCTTTTTTACAATGGCCAGCCCAATGCCGGTTCCGTGGTACTGTGTCCTGCTGTGCAGGCGCTGGAAAAGGTCGAATATCTTTTCGCTGTACTCCTGTTCAAACCCAATTCCATTATCTGAAATGCTGATATGGCAATATTTTTTTTCAGGAGAAAGCTTTTCATTCTTTAAATCACTAACGATC
>DATHEH010000003.1:0-9359 GCA_035318685.1 Ferruginibacter sp. | reverse complement strand
AGCCGTGTGAGTGGGAGTGATGGATTTGGGTTCACTTTCCCAACTTTCATCAGTATGTATACCAATAATGTTTCAGTTTTTTTAGATCGTTTGAATCCCCGCGGCTTTGTTTCACCCATTGCTGATGCCGCCATCAGCATGTATCGATATAAATACCTTGGCAGCTTTTATGAAGACGGGAAAGAGATCAACAGCATCCAGGTACTTCCGAGACGTACGTATGAACCCCTGTTCTCCGGCGTCATTAATATTACAGATGGTGACTGGCGCATCCATAGCTTTGATCTTACGCTAACAAAAAAATCTCAACTGGAAATAATAGATACGCTCCAGATCACACAGATCCATGTGCCCGTTGGCAATGATGTATGGCGGGTAAAGAACCAGTTACTGCATTTCAATTTTAAAATGTTCGGTATTGATGCTATCGGGGACTTTGTTTCTGTTTATTCAAAGTACGTGATCAACCCGGTATTTGAAAAGAACAGGTTCAATAATATCGTTGTGCGGTATGATACAGCGGTCAACAAAAAAACAAAAGCTTATTGGGATACCATACGGCCCGTTCCTTTGGAGCCCGAGGAAAAAAAGGATTACCAGGTAAAGGACAGCGTGTTTGAATCTAACAGGGATTCTGTATTGACCCAGGCACATGTTGATTCGCTGAATAAGCGGCAGGGTAAATTAAAATTATATACCCTTCCATGGAAAGACGTACAACGAACGCATTACAGTAAGACAGGCAGTTATAGCTGGCGGATAGAATCACTCTACGAAGGGCTGGAGTATAATACTGTTGAAGGTGCGGTGCTTAATATCATGCCATCCTATAGCCAGTATATAAAAAAATGGAAGACCAATTTTTCGCTGGAACCTAACTTTCGTTATGGCTTTAGCAATACCCATTTTAATGCATGGGCTGATATTCATTTCCGCACCAGGGATTGGGAGACGGATAAAAAACTAAAACGCCAGAGCTGGACCTTTTCCGGGGGAAAGCGGGTTAGCCAGTTCAATAAAGAGAATCCTATAACAACGCTTACCAATACCATCAACACTTTGATCTGGGGAGATAATTTCATGAAGATCTATGAGAATTATTTCGGGAGTATCAATTTCAGTAAAAGATATGAAACGGGTTTCCGGTTCAATGTAAATGCATTGTATGAAGACAGGATACCTTTGGACAATACCACCGACTATACCTTGTTTAAAAAAGACAGCGGCTTCAAATTAACACCTAACTATCCTTACGAAAAGATACCCGTACAATTCACGCGTCACCAGGCATTTGTTTTAAGTATTGATCTGAGTATAAAACCAGGGCAAAAGTACATCCAGTTCCCAAACAGGAAAGCATCGCTTGGTTCAAAATATCCTACGTTCAGCTTTAATTATACAAAGGGCTTTAAGCATATTTTCGGCAGCGACGCTGATTTTGATAAATGGCGCTTCAGTATAAATGACGATAAGAATTTTAAACTCGCAGGATTATTAAAATATAAAATCGGCATCGGCGGATTCCTGAACACAAATAAAGTTTTCATACAGGATTACCAGCATTTTAACGGCAACCGCTCCACGAGGGCCAGCGAGTATGTGAACAGTTTCCAGATGGAGCCTTATTATTCCAACAGCACGACAGCTTCATTTTATTCTTTCGGTCATATAGAACATCACTTCAATGGATTGATCAGTAATAAGATCCCTTTATTTAAAAGGCTTAACTGGAACCTTGTGGCAGGAGGCAATGCCTTTTATGTGAACCGCTCAAACAATTACGTTGAAGTATTTGCAGGCCTTGAAAACATCTTTAAACTGTTAAGGGTTGATTTTGTTGCTTCTTATACAAATGGCAAAAAAGGACTGGCGGGCATACGTATCGGAACCGGTGGTATACTGGGAGGGAGTCTCCGTGTAAATGGCAGAGGCCGTAATTCTTCCATCAGCCTGTAATTATTCACCGCGTACTACCTGGCTATCGGCCGCGAAGTAGTATATTTGCATTTCAATTTGGTTTGCCTGCAAGCATCCAATCTTTTAAATGGTCTGGCGCCTTCGTCTGACCATTGACAAACGATTTCCCCCACGAAAATGGCCAGACGAGACGTCAGACCAGGGGATCAAATTAAATCTTATGGCAGTACTACACAACCGTATTTCCCAGGCGGAATTAAAAAAAATATTGTACGCTGAGACCGAGCATCGTACCACCATCTCTTTCTATCATTATTTTCCTGTTGATGATCCCAAAGGATTAAGGGATGAAATGTATAAGGCCCTGCATGCGTTAAAAGTGTTTGGCAGGATTTATATTGCCAAGGAAGGCATCAATGCACAGGTAAGTGTGCCTGGCAATAATGTTGAAGCATTCAGGGCTTACCTCTATAGTATGGATCCATTGACCGGGGTGCGCTTGAACGTTGCTGTGGATAACGATGGCAAGTCCTTTTGGGTACTAAAAATAAAAGTAAGAGAAAAGGTAGTGGCCGATGGTATCGATGATCCCGGCTTTAGCATGCAGAACAAAGGCAGGTATGTTAATGCCGCGGAAATGAATAAGCTCCTGCAGGAAGAAAATACCATTGTGATCGATATGCGCAATCATTATGAATACGAGGTAGGGCATTTTGAAAAAGCAATAGAGATACCCAGTGATACATTCAGGGAACAACTTCCTATGGCTGTTGATATGATGAAGGATAACCGGGAGAAGAACATCATCATGTATTGCACGGGTGGTATCCGTTGCGAAAAAGCCAGCGCCTACATGTTGCATCATGGGTTCAATAATGTTTTTCACCTGGAAGGTGGGATCATAAATTATGCAAGACAGGCAAAGGAAGAAGGTCTCGAAACAAAGTTTATTGGTAAGAATTTTGTTTTTGACGACAGGCTGGGCGAGCGGATCACTGAAGATGTCATTGCCCATTGTCATCAATGTGGCAAGCCGGCAGATACGCATACCAATTGTAAAAATGACGGTTGCCATTTGTTATTCATACAATGTGCTGACTGTGCCGAGAAATATGACGGGTGTTGCAGCGTAGCGTGTCAAACGGTTTTTAATCTTCCGGGAGAAGAGCAGAAAGAATTAAGAAAAGGTATTGAAAAAGGCCAGATGATATTTAATAAGAGTAAGAAGAGATTAAGGCCGCGATTAAATGAAAGAGAATGATACCCGCATTATTAATTGTACACCCACAATAATATCGGCTTATCCGAGGTTTTGATGTACTTGCCCAATAGTGATAAAATAGATGGCGAAACTACGGGGCAGCCTGCGCTTTGATAAAGGGGATAAGGATAGATCTCACTTTCAGGTACATAACTGTCTGAATGTAATACAATGGCTCTTTCAAATGCCTTGTTATTGGTACTGTCTAACCCGAATAATTTATAAGACAATCCATAAGTACCATAATAGGGCTGGCCTATTTTATATTTCCCAAGTGAAGTAGCATTGCTGTTGGGCATGTTGGAAAAGGTAAGTATATCGTTGCATCCTTTTTTGTATGACCCTTTGCCATGAGAGACAAGGGATGATATTTCAACAGCGCCTTTTTTTATATTGTAAACAAAAAAACGGTTCTTGCCCGAAGGGATCGACATATCAACCAGGAAACAATATTCCGCATTAAAATTATTTGATTGTACATATGCATCAAGACCGGCGATCTTTTCTTTAAATCTTATGGCGGCAGCTTTTAACCTGGTATTGATCTGCATGAAAGAAGTATCTCTTTCGATCACAGCAAATGTATCAGTATTATTAGCAGGGAAAATAGATGTTGATGGGGTAGCGGGACCTTTTACTAACTGGTCGGGTGATGGCTGTAACTGAGCTGATGCCTGCAGAGAAGCATTCAAAAAAACCGACACAATAAAAAACCTTATTAGTCTCTGCATATTACTATGGCTTTTATAGTAAACGTAAAACCTGTTATTAAATTGGATTTGACCCGTAAAAAATATTGAAAATATTTCCCACAAAAGCTGCCGCAAAAGTACCCTTTTTTTTGAAAAAAAACGGGGGTGCCTTTGTCTTTTTATTAAGGATCAAACAATATTAACAATGCTTTTTATTGCGTGCGTGGAAAGCAACATAAGGTAAGTGTCTTTAATTCCTGGATGTATGGTATTGCAGGTCAGCGTTATTATAAAGAGAAGTAACCAATAATGCAATGTTCTTATACGGTGGCACATATTCTTTAAAATAATCATACAGCTGCTTGTTCGGTTTGAATTGCTTGTCCAGCTGTCCCCAAAGGTCTGTCCATTCCAGGTCCTGCTCATTCAGCAATTTGTTATTAATGAGTTTCAGCATCGGGTCGTTTATCTGCATTGAACCTATCTGCTTGGTTGAGATAACCTGTGCTTTTGAACTTTTTTCAAGTATTTCGGTGATCTCGTTATAACCTCCGCATGAACCGATGATACCAAGCCTTATTGATGGTGAAAAATATTTGAAGCTGTTTGCCATATGGTAGCTATGACCCCTTAAAATGAGGATCTGTGGTTCTACCTGCTGGTCTTTCAAATATTGCATCAGTTCTTCCTGTGCTTTCAGGTCCTGGCCATCTTCATTACCAAGGGGAACGTTGGCATAAATAGAAACAGGGTATTTTTTCTTTGACGTGATCTTTACCCATGCTTTGTTCTTTTCCACGGTCCATTGCGCAGGATCACTGAATCCTGATAAAAAACTGGCGTATGAACTCTTGCCATCGTCATCGCCAAAGAACATCACCAGTTGGTTTATGCTTCCGTCTTTTGAACGCAATGATTTATGCGGTATCTTAAAATAAGAATTGAAAACAGCTGGCAACGCAGCCATATTTCCTGACTCTTCGCTTTTTACCGCCTTATAGATATCAGAGAGCATATTGTATGCTTTCATTCCTTCCCGGTTAGAATTACGGGAACTGCGGTTATAATTATACTTTATCTCCTGTAATACCAGTTCAGAAAGATACTTGTCTTCTATGATGCCGGGGAAGGTCTCTGCTACGTTAACGATGTCTTCCAAAGTGCTGTTCTCGTCATCCAAACCATTAATGAGCCTTTTGATGACCGCTGCACTGGTTTCCTGTGGCATTTGTTGCAGGAAAGGAGTAAGTGTATTGTACCTCCCTGCCATCAGTAAGAACTTACGGTACTGGTCATAATTTACGAGGGTGAATAAAGACTCGTATTTACCCTTATCAAACATACCCATCAGTTTTTTATAAGTATATAAATAACTACTGGTATACAATTCACTTTCATTACTCGTTATTACATAGTACAGGTCCTGTGGCCGAAGGCCTTCCAAAACAGAATAACGTACTTTTTCACTTGATTCATTATGCAGGCCATTGATCACATCCGTATAGAACATTTTTGCATATTCTTTCAGGTATTGCCTGGTTGGCAGCCGGTATAGCGGCATTACAGCTTTTACATACAATGCCTGGTTAGCCATTTCAGCATCCACAATTGTCCTGTAATATTTGCTTGGCTCTGCACGCAGGGCATCGATCTCAGCTAGCGTAATCTTTTTTTCCGTTATCAGTCCCACAAAAGGAAGATAGTTTTTGAGATTCTTTTCACCCGCAATAGTTAAAAGTGTTTGGATAAGCGGGTTGCTGTTTTGCTTAGCTGTATTTACGAGCTCTGTATTTTTAGATTCCTGCACAAATGAAATGAATTTCTCAGGCAGGGTGTTGGCATAAATAACTATCAGGGAATCCTTAAGGCTGTAGTTAATGTTATTACTTAAGAACTGTATGATATTTTCCGGCGTGCGTTGTAATGCTTTTAATGTAGCGATATCCCTCATCCTGCCGGCCTGCGGGTAATCTTTAAAAGCCACAGCCATTACACCCGCGGTACCTGCGCCAAAGGGTGCCAGTATATTATCGTAAGATTTTTGCGCAGCGATCATTTGCCATAGCGGAATAAAATTATCGCGGCTGTCACGTATCATGCGGTCATCAATGGTCTTTCCCGCAATCGCCGACTTTAATGTGTCGAGTAAATAACACTGGCAATTAAGTGCCAATACCTTTTCTGCTATGGAAAGATTTTTATCATTCTTAATAATGTTCTGAAGACTATCGGTTTCACGGAGGAGGCGTTTCAAAACAATTTTACCATTCTCATCCAGGTCATTCTTACCAAGTATTTTTGTAAAACTGCTCTGGGAATTATTAAGACGCCTGTTAACCTGCCTCAGGTCTGAATTCTTTTGTGCTGCTGATTGTAAAGTAATAACTGCCAATATACACGTTACTATTATTCTAGGTAGGTTCCTCATTTATAAGTTATTTACCATGCATTAGCCAAACGCTGTGCCATAGTAAATACTGTTAATGCTGAAAGGATAAATGTGTTAAACTGCTTACCTGGTTTTGCTAAGCGGGGATTATATTCCTCAACTCTTCAAGTATCTTCTTCCCGGTTTCCTCATCGTTAAGTTTTTCGGGTATGAATTTTTTGCCGATAATAATCTCGTATAACTCAATATATCTCTTTGATATTGTGTCTACCCATTCATCATCCATAACCGGAACTGTTTGTCCTTGCTTTCCCATAAAATTATTTTCTATCAGCCATTCCCTTACAAATTCTTTACTCAGTTGTTTCTGGCGTTCTCCTTTTTGCTGGCGCTCTTCAAAACCTCCGGCAAAAAAATAACGTGATGAATCCGGCGTATGCACTTCATCCATCAGGTATATTTCATCACCTATCTTACCAAACTCGTATTTTGTATCTACCAGTATCAATCCTTGTTTGGCCGCAATTTCTTTTCCCCTGGCAAATAATTTAAGTGCAAGTTCGCATAAGCTGTTCCATTCTTTTTCCGTTGCTAAATTTTTTTCAATGATCTCTTTTCCTGATATGTCCTCATCATGTCCTTCTGCTGCTTTTGTGCTGGGTGTTATTATGGGAGAAGGAAAGGGATCATTTTCCTTCATTCCTCCAGGCATGGGTGCGCCACATAATTCTCTTTTCCCGCTGGCATAGGTCCGCCACGCATGACCCGTTAGGTTTCCCCGCACCACCATTTCTATTTTAAAGGGTTCACATCTCCTGCCAATGCTCACGTTTGGCGCTGGTACAGACAATAACCAATTAGGACAAATGTTCTTTGTAGCATTCAGCATGTATGCAGCAATCTGTGTTAAAACTTGTCCTTTAAAAGGAATAGGGCGTGGCAGTATAACATCAAAAGCGGAGATGCGGTCGCTTGCAACCATTACGAGGAGATCATTGGCAATGGAATAAACGTCTCTTACTTTACCTTTGTAAAAACCGGTTTGACCGGGCAATTTAAAAACTGTCATGCGCTAAAGTACCATCAACAATTATAAAACCCTGATTTACGTGCTACAAGATTTCAACAAGCGGTTAAAAATAAAATTTCCAGTTAAAACCAACAATGCTTATTTTGCTATATATTTAAACCAAAACAAAGCTATATGAGAAATATTAGAAGCTATTTGGTTACTTTTTTGTTGGCTAATATCCTGTCGATTGCTGCCTTTGCACAAAACGTAACTATTACCGGCAATGTAAGAAACAGCAATACAAAGGAAGGATCAGGCGCTGTTTCAATTACGGTAAAAGGAGCCCAAACAGGCACCTTTACAGATGATAAAGGAAATTTCAGGATAACAGTGAAAAGCTTACCTGTAACCCTGCTGGTTTCTTCAGTCGGATACGAGTTGCAGGAAGTGAGTGTTTCAAATGCAGGTTTTGTGCAGGTTGAATTCATACCAAGTAATGCCCTGGGCCAGGAAGTTGTGGTTGCGGCCAGCAGGGTTCCTCAAAAAATAATGGAGTCTCCGGTTTCAATTGAAAGGGTTAGTGCGGCAAATATCCGCAACTCACCGGTGTCTAACTTTTACGACGTTGTCACTACCTTAAAAGGTGTGGATGTGACCACCTCTTCACTTACATTTAAAACGCCAACAACACGTGGTTTTAATTCGAGCGGTAATACACGCTTTAACCAGTTGGTGGATGGAATGGATAACCTGGCTCCCGGCCTCAACTTTTCCGTTGGTGCTATTATCGGTTTAAGTGAACTGGACGTAGATAACATAGAGTTGCTTTCCGGAGCATCCTCGGCACTCTACGGACCCGGCGGTATGAATGGTACATTATTAATGACGAGTAAGAATCCATTTAAATACCAGGGCCTTTCTTTTTTAGTGAAAGAAGGTATCATGCACGTTGGGAGTAAAAGACAAAGAGATCCTTCTCCATACCATAACTGGAACTTAAGGTGGGGAAAGAAAGTATCAGAAAAATTTGCCTTTAAAATAAATGCAGAGTTGATACAGGCTAAGGACTGGATAGGTATGGACAACAGGAATTACAGCAGGACAGGTACAACAGGTGGTGTAATTGCCGGCAACCGGAAAACAGACCCTAACTATGACGGCGTTAATGTTTATGGTGATGAGACCACGGTCGACATGCGTGCTTTTTTCACCCAGATCGGGGCGAGTCTTCCCGGTGCTGCAAACTTTATTGCAGCCAATAACCTGCTTGCCACGCCACAAAATGTTTCCCGTACAGGATATACCGAAAAAGAACTGGTAAATCCCAACACGGTAAACTTTAAACTTGCGGGATCGGTTCATTATAAAATAACACCCAATACAGAAGCCATACTTGCTGCCTATTGGGGTACGGGTAACACTATCTATACCGGTAGCGACAGGTATTCGCTGAAGGATTTTAAAATGGGTCAGTATAAATTCGAATTGAATAATCCTAACTGGTCATTCCGTGCATACACCACGCAGGAAAATGCGGGTGAATCTTATAACCTTACTGCAACCACCAGGTTATTCAATGAATCATGGAAAAGATCGGTTACCACTGATGCAGCAGGTAACCCAACCCCGCAGCCAACAGATTGGTACATTCAGTATACCTATAATTATTTAAGCAACCGCATGAGTGGCATGACAGCATACGATGCACACCAGGCTGCAAGAGGTATTGCTGATGTAGGGAGACCGGCTTCCAGTTCAGACGCATTCAAATCTTCTTATGATGCTATCCGCAAAAAGCCGATATCAAAGAACGGAGGGTTGCTTTTGGATAAATCGGACCTTTATGCAGTGGAAGGAAATTATAATCTTACACCATTCACAAAAGACTTTGCCGACATAATGGTGGGTGCTAATTTCAAGAGGTTCGTTCTTAATTCACAGGGTACTTTGTTCGCGGATTCTGCCGGCACCATTGGTATAAATGAATATGGTGCTTATGTACAGGCAAGCCGCAGACTTATGGACCGCCTCAGCCTCACCGTATCAGGCAGGTATGATAAGAACCAGAACTTCAAAGGCCGTTTTACA
>DATHEH010000002.1:0-2911 GCA_035318685.1 Ferruginibacter sp. | reverse complement strand
TGCCGCATTGCTCTCACCCCGGTAAAGTTCTCCTGTGCCTTTATAACTGCGTACAAAATCAAGCCAATCCTTGCCGGTGACATTTGTTTTCGAAAAAGTATAAATGACCTTATTTGCTATGGGAAAAATGGAGGCATTTGTTGTTTCCGATGCAGGGTTTGCTATAACGCTGTCAGCATAACGGTATAGGTCAGCATCTGAAACAAGTCCTGTTTTTTTAAATCCTGTTTGTTTTAGCATCTCTTTTACAAAGGCCTGCCTGGCACTATTTATCCTTGTATCCTGTTGTACTTTTTGCCTGAGTTCAAAAAGAAAGGCATTATCGTTCCTGTCATTGGATACGGGGGTTTGAGATATTCTTTTTATGATATGGAATCCATACGGCGTTAAGAACGGTTTACTTATTTCGCCATCGCGTGTTAGGTTAAGCACTTCTTTTTCAAAAGGAAGGTCAAACCTGCCGGAGCCAAACTCAGGCATTTCACCGCCATTCATATACGTTAATTTATCGTCGCTGAACTGGGCTGCCATGTTTTTAAAATCACCGTCTTTTTTTAATAACTGGTAAACGGAATCTGCCTTCTTTTCCAAAAGTTTTATTGTAGCCGGGTTATTATCCGGGGGAAGTGATATTAAGATCTGTGCGATCTTCCATTTACCAACCGCTTTTCTTTCTTCAATAACTTTAAATACATGCCAGCCGTTTTTAGAAAGAAATGGTTTGCTCACCTGGCCCGTACGCAGGTTATAAACAAGGTTTTCATAATCGTAGGGCAAAGTAAAAGCTGTGATAAAACCAAGATCGGAGTGCTTCGCGGTAGTATGTGCGGATACTAATTTATCATAATCGGTTCTGCCCCCTGCCAGGGCCGCGTGTATTGCTGACATGGAATTGCCGGCATCCAGGCTGTCCTGCGCTTTCATTGTTGCATCAACCGGGAAATAAAAATGTAGAACATGCAGGTCTTTCTGGCTTCGGGTAAAGGCTTCGCTCAAAAGATCGTTCATCGCAGCGTCATTGTTAAGGTAACTTTCTTCTATCTGCGTGCGAAAACTTTGGAGGTCGTACTGGAGTTGCGGCATGGTATCCAGGCGCAATTCCATGGCCGCATTCACTTTCAATTTGAATTTTATATACAGGTCAAGGTATTCCCTTAAGGCTTTTTCTTTATCGGTTACCGGTATTTTGTTTTTGTTGTAAGCCCTCAGGAATTCCTGTTTATCAACAGCAGTATTCCCATAGCTGAATAATGCCTGGGAAAAACCGGTTGATATGCTACATACAAATACAAGCAATAAAAGATATCTTTTCATCAGTAGCTATATTTTAATTCGAAGGAGTGGTTTTCCATTTTACTTCGAGCAGTTCATTTAATTGTTGCCAGGTAAGTTTTTTACCAATGATATGTTTGTCTTTATCCAGTAAGTATAAAGTTGGTGTTGAAGTAACATCATATAATTGCCGGAAACTTGGTTTCTGTGCTGCAAGGTCTGCTGCTTCCATTTCTTTGGTTTGGTGTACGTGTGTCCAATCAGAAAGGTTATGCGTTTTAATAAAGTTCAGCCACTCGGGTTTTACACTTTCTTTTCCTTCGGGTGTAAGCACCGCGTAGATCTTTACATTATGTTGTTTCCAGCTTGCCCGGTATATCGAATCCAGCCTGGGCATTTCTTCTTTACAATGCCCGCAATTGGGATCCCAAAAAGAAACAATGGTATACTCTGCATTTACATTGTATAAGGCAGCGGGCTTGTCTGAAGCATCAAGCATCTCCAGGTTAGCGGCTTTTTCGCCAATGAGGTTGGCCATTAGCATATAGGCCCTGCGGCTGATGGCTTCCATTTGTTTTTCATTGAGCCATTTGCTTAATCCCTTGCTGTGGTATTTTTCAAAGAGGTGAACGAATACGGCATCCTGCCCCATGTACTTTGGGTTTATATACTCATCAGTTAACCAGTTCAGCAGGAACTTATACATTTCAGGAGCCGACCTTGCCAGCAATAATTTATAATCCGCATCTTTGATGATGCTGTCAGCAGCGGGGGGCATAACCTCGCGGTAATACCTTTCCAGTTTCTTTAAAAAGAAAGGTGTACGTATCACCCGGTCATCCATAAAACTTACCCCATCCCAGTAATGCGCTTTGTATTGGTTATAATTATCAATACTGTCCTGTCTTGTGATAGGAATTTTAGAAGGGTATACGGGCTCCCTCATCGCATTTAACAATGCAGCCATCATGGAGTTGGGCTGATTTTTTATGATGCCTGCACGATACTCGGTCATCTGCTTATTATAAGTATTATAATTCTTTTCATGAAGCAGCGAGTCTGCTTTCGTGGTTGACATCACATAAGCATTGCGCTCTTCATACATCAGTTTACCTTTTACAGCAGCAAATTTTTGGTATTGATCGTAGAGGATATTTTCCTTTGTACCGGTCACCACTGTTTTATTAACCAGGTCGGCGGTATCAGCAATTACAGATATGTTCTGTTCCTTATCTATCAAAAACTCCGTTCTCAGTCTTTTCCCCGGGAAAAAGATGACGTAAATACCGGGGGGTAGCTTTGAAGGCCCTTTAAAAATGGCTTTACCATTGTTGCTAAAAGCGGCAGAATCTGCAACATTAAAGTTGCTGCCCATATAATAGGTAAGGTACGCAATGCCGCTTTTATATTGGGGGCTCTGCAGGGTAACCTGGTACCCTTGCCCAAACGCAGCGCTAAAACCAATTACCGTAAAAAGGAATACTAAGTGTTTTTTCATTGTTTTAAGGATAGCAAATGTATTTAAAATCGTTGGTTATTCTTCATCCGGCCCATAAAGCCAGGCGCAACAATTACAAATCGTTAACAAAACAATATTGATGATTTAAACGGTATTTTTGCTGCTGTGAGCAAAAAAAAT
>DATHEH010000001.1:0-7668 GCA_035318685.1 Ferruginibacter sp. | reverse complement strand
AATACCACGCAGACAGACCCGCTTAATAACAGTTACCTGGTAGAAGGTTGTTCAACAGGCGCCTTCAAAATAATAAGGCCAAACGCAGACCCGGGCCCCCTGAGTATATCACTTTCTTATGCAGGCACGGCAATTAACGGGGTGGACATGCAGCTTCTCCCCGATGTGGTTACCATCCCTGCCAACCAAACAGAAGTGATCGTAAATGTTGTTCCCATTATTGATAATACACCGGAAGGTATCGAGTTAATAAAGATCTATGCTTTGGCAGGATGTGTCTCAGGCGCACCTACCGATAGTGCATTTATTCAAATAAGGGATTATGATACCTTGGGTATTGCTCCTGATACTGCGAGGATCTGTAAGAACACAAGCATACAGTTGATTGCTTCCCCCGGATACACTACTTATCAATGGGATCCTGATCCTACGCTCAGCAATACCGGCATAAGAAACCCCATCGCATCACCTGTGAATAACATCACAACATACTATTGTACCTCAACCGAAGGAACATGCCATGGCAGGGACTCTTCTACCGTGATAATGAAACAACTTGAACTCATCTCAAAAACAGAGATAAACTGCAGCAATGCGTCAACAGGCATGATCATAGTTTCAGCCGGTGAAGAGTGGGTATTGCCTGTTCAGTATTCCATCAACAACGGGCCATGGCAGCCGGGCAGTTCATTTGCTAACCTGCCCGTTGGCGTTTACACGCTAAAGGTGCAGGATGCTACGGGATGTATTGACAGTCTTGTTATCAACCTTACTCAGTTGTTTCCTGACCTTGTAATTACCAGCATTCCCGTAACCGGTGCAAGCTGCCTGGGTGGTGCCGACGGGAGAGTGACCGTAAACAGTACAGGAGGAAAGAGCCCGCATTTATTTTCAACAGATGGTATAAATTTCCAGGCAAATAATACATTCCGTCTTTTACCCGGAAGCTATACAGTTACCGTTAAAGACGATAACAATTGTACAATAAACCAAAATTTTATTGTGCCGCTTAATAACGTGATAACACTTGAGGCAGGCAGGAACAAAACAATTTGCGAAGGAAAGAATACCCAACTCAATACCATATCCGATGCAGACGATTTCATATGGACACCGGCGCTGGGACTTGATAATAGTTTGATCAAAGATCCTGTGGCTTCGCCAGTGATAACAACACAGTATATTGTTACTGCTACTACCGGCATTTGCATACAAAAGGATACGATCACAGTTTTTGTGAACCCTGCCCCCGATGCCAACGCCGGTGCTGACCAAACAATTTGTTATGGGCAGGACGCAAGGCTTTATGGTTCGGGTGCTGTTTCCTATTACTGGTATCCCCCGTCTTTCCTCGATGATATAAAGATAGCATCCCCCACTGCCCGTAAACTTCCGGGCTCAATCAGTTATTTCTTAAATGTTATCGATGCAAAAGGCTGCGTGTCCTTAATAAGAGATACTGTAGTAATTACGGTTACACGTCCTGCACTGGTCTTTGCCGGAAGGGATACCACTTTAGCCATAGGCCAGCCATTGCCGTTATTTGCCACCGACGTAAATAATATTGGCTTTATGCAATATGAATGGTCTCCTGTTTTGGGGTTGAACGATGCTTTTATTCCCGGACCTTCAACCATTGCCAGCCGCGACATTAATTATATGGTTACTGCACGAAACCCTATTGGCTGCGAAGCAACTGATGAGATAAGGATAAAAGTGTACAAGGGACCTGATATTTATGTGCCCAATGCATTTACTCCCAATGGCGACATGTTGCATGATGTTTTAAGGGCGATCCCTGTTGGCATCAGCGACTTTCATTATTTCCGCATATACAACAGGTGGGGTGATATGATCTTTAATACCACCGATCCGTTAAAGGGATGGGATGGAAGGATCAAAGGAGGCATGCAATCAACAAATACTTATGTGTGGATGGCGGAGGGGATGGATTATAAAGGAAATTTAGTTCAGAGAAAAGGAGCCGTGATGATCATAAAGTAAGAGGTTAATTTGTTAATCGGTTAATCCGTAGGGATTAAAATGGTTCCAGGCTCTTCAAAAAATGTATTGCTTCACGGATTAACTAATTAACGGATTAACTAATTAACGATTAACAGCCTTACGTTAACTAACTCCATCCACTATCATCTCCTTATTTATTTTCATCACCAGCCCCTGCAATACTTTACCAGGTCCGGATTCTGTGAAATGCGTTGCCCCCGCAGCGATCATGGCTTCCACGCTTTGTGTCCACCTTACAGGGCCGGTTAGCTGGTCGATAAGATTTCTTTTTATTTCTGCAGGATCTGTAACTGCTTTTGCAGAATAGTTTTGATAAACGGGGCATGAAGGATCATTGAAATGGGTTGCTTCAATCGCAGCGGCAAGTTCTTCTTTTGCAGGCAGCATCAGCGGCGAATGGAAAGCGCCTCCTACCGGTAAGATCAGTGCACGCTTTGCACCTGCTGCTTTCATACGTTCGCAGGCAACTTCAACGCCTTTTAAGGTTCCGCTTATAACGAGTTGACCGGGACAATTATAATTTGCAGCTACTACTACTTCTCCCGTTTCATTCATTACATCTTCGCATATCGTTTCTACTTTTTCATCAGCAAGCGCCAGTACGGCCGCCATCGTGGAAGGGTTCATTTCGCATGCTCGTTGCATGGCCTGCGCCCTGATAGAAACCAGCATCAATGCATTTTCAAAACGCAGCGTATCATTTGCAACCAGTGCGGAAAATTCACCAAGGGAATGCCCTGCTACCATATCGGGACTTACATCCGGCAAAGTTTTAAATGCAATTACGGAATGAAGAAAAACTGCAGGCTGGGTAACATTGGTCTGCTTCAGGTCCTCATCACTCCCCCCGAACATGATATCCGAGATCTTAAATCCTAAGATCTCATTGGCCTGCTCAAATAATTCTTTGGAAACAGCATTGCTTTCGTAAAGGCTCTTCCCCATACCGCTGAACTGGGCTCCCTGGCCGGGAAAAATGTAAGCGTGTTTCTGCATAGTTAATCCGTTTATTAGTTAATCCCCGTCCGAACGGTGTTCAGCCGGGCGGGCGTAAAACACCCTGCTGGTTGTAAAGTCGTTCACAAATTAACGAATAAACAGATTAACAAATAACCGGATTTACAGAATGTCCTATAAGTTTTGAGCTGCCTACGGATTAACGTGTTAACGGATTAACGGCTTTACGTTTAATGTAGTTTTGCGCTTATCAGCTTCACAAACTCACTCCTTGTTTCATTCTTTTCAAATTGTCCCCAGAATGCGGAAGTGGTAGTTACTGAATTTTGTTTTGTAACACCCCGCATCATCATGCACAAATGCGATGCTTCAATAACAACGGCAACACCGAGCGGGTTGAGTGTTTCTTTTATGGAGTTTAATATCTGGTGGGTCAGTCTTTCCTGCACCTGCAGCCGGCGGCTGTATATGTCCACTACCCTTGCTATTTTGCTGAGGCCGGTAATATACCCGTTGGGGATATAGGCCACGTGCGCCTTTCCGTAAAAGGGCAACATATGATGCTCACACATGCTGTAGAGTTCAATGTCTTTTACAATGATCATTTCACTTACGTCTTCATGAAATTTAGCAGACTCCAGCACTTCATTCGCATTGTCCTGGTATCCTTGTGTAAGGAACTGCATTGCCTTGGCCAGGCGCTCCGGTGTTTTTAACAACCCTTCCCTTTCAGGGTCCTCACCTAATAACTTCAGCGTGTTGCGGTAGCTTTCTATCAATCCTGCTGTTATTTCTTCATCGTATTGCTCAACTTTTTTGTAGGCCATTATCCAATTTTTTTTGCTTAAATAAGTTTTTATCGGTTAATCCGTTAATTTGTTAATCCGTAGGTACTTCAATAGTTGCAGGCTCTTACACAAATTAACCCGTTCCCGGATTAACGGATTAACATGTAACCTTTAGTCCACCGGGTAATCCACAAAATTTCTTTCTGTTTCATATAACCTCACCTGCAGGTCGAATTTTTTTTCGATCTTCTCACGCAAAATATTATAGATCACGATGGCAATATTCTCTGCACTTGGATTTAATGTTTTGAACTCCGTGGTATCTTCATTCAGGTTCTTATGATCAAAGCGTTCCACCACGTTTTCCTGCACCATATCGCTCAATACTTTCATGTCGATCACGTATCCGGTAGCCGGGTCAGGCTCACCCGTTACTTTAACGATGAGTTCATAATTATGCCCGTGAAAATGCGGGTTATTGCATTTGCCAAATACCTTTTCATTGGTGGCAGCGTCCCATGCAGGATTATTGAGCCGGTGGGCTGCGTTGAAATGTTCTTTGCGGTAAACGGCTACTCTACTCATGACTGTAACAATGATAAATTTATTTTTGTTCCAAAGAATTTACGGGATGGCTAAAACAGAAGTCTGCTGTTCAAACCGTTCCCCCGGAAGTAATTACAACTAAAGTTAAGATTAGTTTACAAAAGGGAGAATTAATTACTATTTCCTTATTTTATAATTTTCTTTGAGGGTCTTTGTGGCTTTGTGGCTACCCGTAATATTCAACAAAGATCCGCGGGGTCTCATATAATTTGAGGCAGTGCAGCTGAACGCCGGCAGGAAGATGTGGCTTCAGCTCATTCCAGATACCAATGACCAGGTTTTCACTGGAACATATTTTATCCTTCATAAAATCAACCTCGATATTCAGGTTCTTATGGTCCAGCTTGTCGATTATATGTTCTTTTACAATAACGCTGAGTTTCTTTACGTCAAAAACAAATCCTGATCCCGGGTCCGGCTCACCTTTCAGCGTTACATACAGCTCAAAATTATGCCCGTGCCAGTTCTCATTGGCGCATTTACCAAATACCTCCTCGTTCTTTTCCCTGCTCCAGGCGGGGTTGTATAATTTGTGCGCCGCATTAAAATGTTCTATCCGGGTAACGTAAACCATCTGGTTCTAAAAATTTTCGCAAAGGTAGCTTCAAATTCCTGAAATATGGATGCTAAACACGAAATTTGTACCATGCAAACTTTACTCATAGCGGCAACTGAACAGGAAGTTCAACCCTTTATAGCTGCCCACCCGGGCTTTGATGCTTTGATCTGCGGTGCGGGGGTGCCTTCCACATTATACCACCTGCAAAAAAGAATGCAGCAGATAGACTATGACCTTATCATACAGGCAGGCATTGCAGGCACGTTTTCCAAAGATATAAATCCCGGGCAAACCGTAGTGGTAAAGCAGGATGCCTTTGCTGACCTGGGAACAGAATGTGAAGAGGAATTTAAAACGATCTTCGATGCAGGCCTCGCAGATAAAAATGAATTTCCTTTTGAGGAAGGATGGCTGATCAATAAAAATGAAATAATTACCAGGTCAACTTTACATGCTGTTAAAGCTGTAACGGTAAATAAAGTGACGGATGATCTCCTGCAAAAGCGCCAGATCTGTCATCATTTTTCGCCGCACGTAGAAAGCATGGAGGGTGCTGCCCTGCATTATGTTTGTTTACAGGAAAAGATCCCCTTCATCCAGCTAAGGGCTGTTTCCAATATGGTGGGGGAAAGAAATAAAACAAAATGGAAAATGAAAGAGGCCATTGAAAGCCTCAATATTGAATTGTCTGCACTGATTCACGGATTAACCAATTAACCAATTAACGCCCGCCCGGCTGAACACCATTCAGACGGAGATTAACAAGTTCTAATGAACCTTACACTCGCCTTCTCCCCCTGCCCCAACGATACTTTCATTTTTGACGCACTGGTAAATAATAAGATCGATACCGGCGGGTTAAAATTTGACGTAATGCTGGAGGATGTGCAAACGCTTAACCAGTGGGCCCTGGAAGGAAAGATGGATATTACCAAAATGAGCTATGCCGTATTGCCATTGATACTGGATAATTATATTGTTTTGAACAGCGGCAGCGCTTTGGGACGTGGCGTTGGGCCGTTGTTAATATCGAACAAGGAACAAGGAATATCGAATGTTGAAGAAAATACCATCGCGATACCCGGTGAGCATACAACCGCGCATTTGCTTTTTACACTGGCTTATCCAAATGCAAAGCAGAAGATCTTTTTACGCTACGACGAAATAGAGGATTTTGTTTTGGAGAATAAAGGCCTTGGTGTTATCATTCATGAAAATCGTTTTACTTACCAGGAAAAAGGATTACACAAGGTCGTTGACCTGGGAGACTACTGGGAAACACAAACAAATAAGCCCATACCGCTTGGGGGGATCGTTATTCGCAGGCATATTGATCCCGCGATACAACAGCAGGTTGATTCACTTATAAGAAAGAGCATAGCATATGCTTATACCAGGTATCCTGCATTGAATGATTATATACGTAAGCATTCACAGGAGATGAGCGAGGATGTAATGCGGCAGCACATTGACCTTTACGTAAATGATTTTTCCATCGACCTTGGTGAACAGGGAAAAGAGGCAATAAAGAGATTGTTAAAAGTATTCCAGGAATCAAACCCCGAAACAAGATTGCCCGAAAAGAAAATTTTTGTACCCGCTTCTCATTAAGACATTTTTTTACGCCTTGCGCCGTCTTCTGTCAATGGATCAGCCTGGCGGGATTTTTCCCCGGTTCTTTCCAAAAGCTATTAATAAAATGTGTTTATTATTAACTATCAGCTACTTAATTTTTTCTTCCCGTTTTGCAGGATTTTTGTAGTGATTTCATAAAACGTTTTTTATGAAAATTCAAAAATTAGATATCGTCCGCTTTGCACCAAAGGGAAAGGATAGTTTTTATGATGCGGTGGTCCTTAAGGTCCATGAATATTTTGAAACAAACGGAATTTCCCCTTATGCCAATGCGTCGATGTGGGTGAAAACGATCATAATGCTCCTGCTGTATTTTGTTCCATATGTTTTAATAGTAACGGGTGTGGCATCCGGTAACATATGGATATTCTTTTTTCTCTGGTTCCTCATGGGAATGGGTATGAGTGGTATTGGAACATCCGTAATGCATGACGCCAACCACGGCACCTATTCAGCAAATAAAAAAGTAAATAATTTTATCAGCCATATCCTTGAAGTAATAGGGGGCTATACAGTTACCTGGCGGATCCAGCATAATGTATTGCACCATACGTACACAAATGTGGCCGGGCTGGATGAAGACATTGACAGCATCAGGCTGCTGCGTCTTGCACCATCGCAGCCACGTTATTGGTTTCACCGGTACCAGCACCTGTATGCCTGGTTCTTTTATTCTATCATGACATTATTCTGGATGACCGCTAAAGATTACCTGCAGGTGATCAGGTATAAGCAACACGACCTTCTTGTTAAACAGAAGGTTTCATTAAAAGAGGCCGTATTGCGCATTACATTGTACAAATTATTTTATTATGGCTATGTGCTGGTACTTCCGCTTCTTTTCTCCGGCATGGCCTGGTATTTGGTTATAGCCGGTTTTTTACTGATGCATTTTACCGCGGGGCTTTTTCTTTCCTGCGTTTTTCAGCCTTCACATATAATGGCATCATCAGCGTTCTCCTTGCCCACGGGATTAGCGGGTGACCGGAAAATGGAGGACAACTGGGCAGTACACGAAGTTGCCAACACTACCGATTTTGCGCCAAATAACCGTGTATTGTCCTGGTTCATCGGCGGGCTTAATTTCCAGATAGAGCA